>NZ_JBFTRC010000020.1:0-46836 GCF_056399325.1 Allobosea sp. 01N443 | reverse complement strand
GTTCGCGGTCATGCTGGCCGGCCATATCGCGCTCAAGGTCTTTGCCGGCTTTGTCGTCGGCATGACCGGTCTCGGTGCGGTTGGCATCCTTGGAGCGGTGCTGCCGCTGATCATGACGGTCGCCCTCACCGGTCTGGAGGTACTGATGGCAATCCTGCAGGCCTACATCTTCACCATGCTCACCTGCATGTATCTCAACGATGCCCTTCACCCGAGCMATTGAGGCCGCACGAGACGGAGTATCAGCAATGGCTTGGATCTATCTGCTCTTTGCAGGCGTCTTCGAAGTCGTGTGGGCGTCGACCATGAAACAGTCCGAGGGCTTCACGAAGCTCGGGCCCAGCGTGATCACGATCGCGACGATGATCATCAGCTTTGGCCTGCTGGCCGTGGCGATGAAGTCGCTGCCGCTGGGCACGGCCTACGCGATCTGGACGGGAATCGGTGCGGTCGGAGCTTTCCTCGTCGGCATTTTCGTTATGGGAGAGGCCGTCACCTTCTTCCGGATCGCCAGCGTCAGTCTCATTGTCGCCGGGCTGATCGGGCTCAAGCTTTCGACGGCCTGATGACGCTCGCCTGCGATCATCGCAGACGAACGGCCACCCGGTTGGGTGGCCGTCTTGTTTCAGGGCATGTGTCGATTCGGATCGTTCGGCTCAGTTCGTCGCGAAGCAGTAGAACAGGCCGGCTCCCCCCGTGCCGCGCAGCGCTTCCTGGCTGCRGCCTCCTCGCGACGCATGCGAGGTGTTCCACGACTTCGCCGGTGGGGATTCGTCCAGGCCGCTGCGGTCATGGTGGCCGAGCATGACGGCGCCCTCCGCACCACTCTTGGTGTAGTTGCCGCAGGTCCGGTCCTCGCCGGGGCCGAAGGCGGTGCCGTCGGCCTGGGAGCCTGTGAGCATGTCGTGCTGGTTCGGTGTATCGCCGCGACCATTGACCGGCTCGCCCTTCTCGTTGAGCGCGGTCTGTTTGGTCAAGCCGGCCGCGCCGCCATGCAGGTCAGCGACGCTGGTGGCGATCACAGCTCCCTTGGCGTTGCGCCAGGGCCCTGGGCCGATGCGGTCTCGCGCGTTGACGGCTGTGGTGCTGCCAGTCGCCTGCGTGGAGAGATAGGCCCGCCAGGTCTTGCTGCCTGCACCCGCCGCCTGGGCAAGACGCTGGCAGATGGCGTCGGCGCCTGCGAGGCCGCCGAGATCGGCACCCTTCCCGGATCCGGCACTGGTGACAAAGAAGGTCATTTCGGACGTCTGGGCCTGGGCCGAGCCGGTGGCAAATGCCAATAGTCCAGCCGCAGCGACAAGCGTGAAACACGTCACGCGCTTCATGTGGTCCTCCCTTCATTCTGGATCGGTCTGTGCTTCGGTTCCCCTATTTCTCGGTCCGCCGGGGCTCAGAGTGACAAGTTAATCGGGTAACAACAAGGCTTTGGGGTCGGCAGAAACTAGCCGTGCCCCTGCGTCGTCCCGAGATTGTCCTCGATGGCTCGGTTGAGTTTACGCAGCAACGCGGCAAGGGCCTCGCGTTCTTCCGGCGAGAGATGGGTCAGGAAGGTCGCTTCGCTTGCCATGTCGGCGCGGAAGGCCGCCTCCACCTTCGCGCGTCCGCTCTCGGTCAGCTCGACGGCAAGACTCCTTCCATCGGTGTCGGATGGCACACGCCTGACGAGGCCCGCCCTTTCAAGCCGAGCGAGGCGGTGGCTGAGGCTGCCCGAGGCGATCATCAGGCTGGTGTAGAGTTCGGTCGGCGTCAGGCGGAACGGCGCGCCTGCGCGGCGGAGCGAGGAGACGATATCGAATTCGCCGCGATCCAATCCAAATCCGGCGAAGGTCGCCTCGATGCTTGGGCGAACAAGGTTGGAGAGCCGGTAGGCCCGACCCAGCACGGCCATGGCGCCGGTATCGAGATCGGGCAATTCGCGCTGCCACTGTGCGCGCAGCCGGTCGACATGATCCTGGGTCTCGTCAGCGTCGGCCAAGGCACTCTCCATCAGCCAGAGTATCTTGACATGAAGATAGATTGATGAGCTAGTATCTTCATATGAAGATAGTTTGGCGGCACCGAATGCAGGGGCGTTCGATGCCGGCCTTCGTTCAAGCCGGAGACAGGCTCATGCCGCGCTTCATCTGCCGCCAATGCGGCGCCCGATTTCCCGATACGGCCACCCCGCCCGACGCTTGCCCGATCTGCCGTGATGAGCGCCAATACGTGCGCTGGGACGGCCAGGAATGGCTGACGCCGGGCGAACTCGCGTCCGGTCATTCCGTCGTCTGCAGCGAGGACCATGGCGTGCTTGGCCTGCGCATCGCACCGGCCTTCGCGATCGATCAGCGGGCGTTGCTGGTCGAGGCGGAGGAGGGCAATCTGCTATGGGACTGCATCGGGCTCGTGACGCCCGAGGCGGTCGAGGCGATCCGCGCGCGCGGGCCGATGATCGGCATCGCGATCTCGCACCCGCATTACTACACCGCGATGGCGGAATGGGCGGCCGCGCTCGGCGTGCCGGTCTATCTCCACGCTGATGATCGGCAGTGGGTGACCGAGCCGGACCCTGCCATCCGCTTCTGGGACGGCGAGGCGCTGAGGCTTGGTCCGACCTTGACGCTCTTGCGCTGCGGCGGCCATTTCGCCGGGGCGACCGTACTGCACCATGCCAAGGGGGAGGGCGCGCTCTATTGCGGCGACGTGCTGCAGGTGGCGCAGGATCGCCGCTATGTCAGCGTGCTCTATTCCTATCCCAACATGATTCCGGTCAATGCGGCGACGATCCGGCGGATCGCCGCGGTTCTCGAGCCCTTTTCCTTCGCAAGGATCTATGGCGCCTTCGAGGGAAGGGTCATCGCCGGCGACGGCAAAGCGGCGCTGGCACGCTCCTTCCGGCGTTATCTGGCCGCGATCGCCTGAGGGTATTCGATGGTTTTCGCACGCTGGACCCTTGCGATCGCCGGAAAAATCCGTATACAGCCGGCATCGCATCAGCCGCGCCGTTCGAGTGGTCGATGAGGATCGCCCGCCGATCCGCGTCGCAGCTGTGAATTTTTGACCGATTCGTCCGAAAGGCGGATCGACGGAGTAGAGACGATGAAGATCCGCAATTCGCTCAAGTCGCTGCGCGCCCGTCATCGCGACAACCAGCTGGTTCGCCGCAAGGGCCGCGTCTACATCATCAACAAGGTCCAGAAGCGCTTCAAGGCGCGCCAGGGCTGAGTTGACGCGCGGCTTTCGCTGCCGCGACGTTTTGATGCTGACTCCAGATTTGAAGGTGGGCGCGCTCGGCGCGCCCACCTTTTTTGGCATGAGCCTCTCGCCACGTCGTGATTTGACGCGACCGCACGAGCCCCTAATCTTGTGGGCATGAGCATTCCTCGTCTGCCTTCCGCTGCTCTTGCGCTTGTCCTGGCGACAGCCTTGCCGTTCGGGCTAGGCGCTGCCCTGGGGCAGGACAGCGCACCAGCGCAGCCTGGCACCGTGCCGCATTCGGACACGACGGATAATCCGGCGGCACCGGCTCCCGGTGCCTCGCGCAGCCCGGCTGCGACGCTGGATCGACTGTTCGAGCGGCTTGCTGCCGCCAAGAGCCCGGAGGAGGCCAAGGGCATCGCCAATCTGATCCAGCGGCGCTGGGCGCGATCAGGGTCGGATACGGCGGATCTCCTGATGGCGCGGGCGCAGGAGGCGATGCGATCCAAGGAGCTCGATCTCGCGATCGAATTGCTCGACCGCATCATCAGTCTCGAGCCGGACTGGGCTGAAGGCTGGAATCAGCGCGCCAACGCGCTCTTCCTCGCGGGCGATTCGATCCGCTCGATGATCGACATCGGAGAGGCGCTGAAGCGCGAGCCGCGTCATTACGGCGCGATGATGGGGCTCGGCACCATCCTACGGCAGCAGGGGGACGACAAGCGTGCCCTGATCGCCTATCGGCGGGCGCAGGAGATCTATCCGCAATTCGAGGCCATCAAGGACGCAGTCGATTCGCTGAAGACTGAAGTCGACGGCCGCGACGCGTAGGCCCTTGCGGTTCCCCAGTGAAACCAAAGCGAATGCGGCGACGTAAGCAAATCATGCTCCCGCGCGCCTTGCTCATTCTTCCTGCCCTTCTTGTTGCCGGCCTGCTCGCCAGGACGGAGTGGCTTGGCGTCGAAGCAGAACGACAGCATCCCCCCAAGGGCAGCTTCCTGACGCTTCCAGGAGGTAGGCTGCACTATGTCGAGCGCAAGCCGGTGGGCGAGATGCGCGGCACCGTCGTGCTCGTCCACGGAGCCTCGTCAGATCATGCCGACCTGCTGGCGACGCTCGGACCCGAGCTTGGCCATTACCGGGTGATCGCGCTCGACCGGCCGGGCCATGGCTGGAGCGATCGGATCGACGAGAACGCCATGGCTGATCCCGCTCAGCAGGCGACAGTCATCATGAAGGCTCTCGATCAGATCCTGTCGGAGCCCTTCGTGCTGGTCGCTCATTCGCTGGCCGGAGCGCTCGCAACGCGGATCGCACTGGATCACCCCGAGCGATTGCGCGGACTTGTCCTGCTTGGCGGCGTGACCCACCCCTGGCCTGGCGGCATTGCCTGGTATTATCACGCGGCCTCATGGCCTGTGATCGGCCCGGTCTTCACGCGATTGATCGGCGTGCCGGCGTCCGATGCCCTTTTGCGCTCCGGTGTCGAGAGTGTCTTTGCGCCGCGGCCGGTCACGCCCGGCTATKTCGCAGCAGGCGAAATCCGGCTGCTGCTGCGCCCTTCGACCTTCGAGGCGAATGCCCGGGATGTCGCAGCGACCCACGCCTTCGTCAGCGCACAGGCTCCGCGCTACCGCGATCTCAGGATTCCGGTGGTGGCGATCACCGGGGACAGCGACGCGATCGTGTCTCCGGTGATCCATTCCGCCGCGATCGCACGCGAGGCGCCGCAGGGGCGCTTCGTGCTGCTGCCGGGCGTCGGGCATATGCCGCATCACGCGGCGCCCGAAATCGTCGTCGAGGCAATCGACCAGTTGGCCGGACCGCGCTCGAGCCTCGCATTCGCGCGCTAAGGCATCGGCCCGAAAAGTGGATTGCGGTTTTCGGGAAAGCCGATGCAACACAAAGGGTCAGATCATCGGATACGATATCCGGTCCGATGATCTAAGGGCGTCAGGCCTTGGCGACGTGCTCCTTCGCGATGAAGGCGATACGCACCATGTTGGTCGCGCCCGGCGTGCCGAACGGGACACCGGCAACCACGATGATGCGGTCTCCGACCGCGGCATAGCCTTCGCGGACCGCGAATTTGCAAGCGCGGAAGGCCATATCGTCGATGTCGCTGGCGTCCTTGGTCACGACCGCGTGCACACCCCAGACCAGGGTGAGGCGCCGCGCCGTCCCGCGATTGGGCGTCAGCGCGATGACGGTCGAGTTCGGCCGCTCGCGGGCGATACGGAAGGCGGTCGAGCCCGAGGAGGTCCAGGCGGTGATGGCCTTGAGATTCAGCGTATCGGCGATCTCGTGGGCCGCCTTGGCGATGGCATCCGCGCCCGTGGCCTCGGGCTCAGCGCGTTGCGATTCGAGGATCGAGCGGTAGATCGATTCACTCTCCACCTCCTCGGCGATGCGGTTCATCATCGTCACCGCCTCGATCGGATATTGTCCGGCAGCGCTCTCGGCCGAGAGCATCACGGCGTCGGCCCCCTCGAAGACGGCAGTCGCGACGTCGGAGACCTCGGCGCGGGTCGGCACCGGAGCGGTGATCATGCTTTCCAGCATCTGCGTTGCGACGACGACGGGCTTGCCCATGCGCCGTGCCATGCGGGTGATGCGCTTCTGCGTGCCCGGCACCTTTTCCAGCGGCATCTCGACGCCGAGATCACCACGCGCGACCATGATCGCATCGGACGCCTCGATGATCTCTTCAAGCCGGAGCAGCGCTTGCGGCTTTTCGATCTTGGCGAGTGCGAGCGCCCGCCCGCGAACGATCTTGCGCAGGTCGGCCATGTCCTCGGGGCGCTGGACGAAGGAGAGCGCGATCCAGTCGACGCCGGCATCTGCTGCGGCTTCGGCGTCGGAACGGTCCTTGTCCGTCATCGCCGAAACCGGGATCGTGGTGTCGGGCAGGCTGACGCCCTTGCGCGATGAAAGCCTGCCAGCGACCGTGACGCGGGTCACCGCCTGCTTGGGGCTCGCCTTCTCGACGACGAGACGGATCTTGCCGTCGTCGAGGATGAGGGCGTGGCCGGGCTCAAGCGCACTCAGGATCTCGGGATGGGGCAGGTAGACGCGCTTCACGTCGCCGGGGGCGGGGTCGGAATCGAGGACGAAGCGCGCGTCCTTTTCCAGCATCACGCCACCATCGCCACCGAACTGGCCGACGCGTAGCTTCGGTCCCTGCAGATCGGCGAGAATGCCGACGGGGCGATGGAATTTCTCCTCCAGACCACGCAGCATGGCGACCCGCTCCGGCAGCGTCTCGCGCTGGGTGTGGCTCATATTGATCCGGAAGACGTCGACGCCGGCTTCGAACAGTTTGGCGCACATCTCCTCGCTGGCGGAAGCCGGACCCAGCGTAGCGATGATCTTGATCCGGCGTTCGCGCCTCATTCTTATGTCCTCATGGTCGCGGCGGCGTTGCGCCGGGGGTGGAATCGGTCAGCTGGATGGTCCAGCTCTTCTGCTCGCCGGTATCGACCTCGAAGAAGCCGGACCGGTCATATCCGCKGGCGAGGCAGTCCTCGATGCCTCGGATCGTAAATTCCTTGTTGCGCGTGCACATGATGGATTTGCCGGTCCATTCGCCACCCTTGTCGTAGTCGATGGCGTGCACGTAGTAGAACCTTGCCGCGAGCGTGCCGCGCAGCAGGGTCTCGCAGCCGCGCGGCGCGATGTTCCACCAGCCTTCGGTGACCCAGCCCTGCGCATCGCGATAGCCGATGGCGACACCGACGCGACTGCCCGTGGTGTTGCACATCCGCAGATCGGCGAGCGCGGGAGCCGCGCTTCCGAGAAGGCAGGCCAGCAGCAGGCCGAGGCGCAAGAGAGATCGGTCGAATCGGCTCGTCATGATCGTCTAAGGGTCGATCAGGATGACGCGGCAATCATTCACATTGGTCAAGGTCGGTCCCGTCCGCAGCAGGTCGCCAATGGCCTCGAAGAAGCCGGTGGAATCGTTGTCGGCCAGCGATTGGGCAGGAACGAGGCCGCGCTCCGCCGCTCGCGCCAATGTCGTCGCATCGATCAGCGCGCCAGCGGGGTCGGTCGCTTYGCCGCCGCCGCCATCGGTGCCGTCGGTGTCGCCGGACAACGCGACGATGCCCGGCTCCCCGCCGAGCGCAATGGCCAGAGCCAACGCATATTCCTGGTTCGGGCCGCCGCGGCCCTTGCCGCGCAGGGTCACGGTCAGTTCGCCACCGGAGATGATCGCGGCGCGCCGCGCCTCTGCCTTGAGGCGCAGGGCAAGCGCGGCATGGTCGGCCGCAACCTCGCGCGCCTCGCCTTCGAGATCGGCGCCGAGATCGATGGGCTCGTAGCCCGCGTCCCGTGCATTTGCGACCGCCGCCGCAATCGCGTCCTGAGGCCGGGCGATGATCTGGAATACGCTCCTGGCGAAGGMGGGGTCGCCAGGCTTCGGGGTTTCGCTGGCGTCGTGGGCAAGCAGCGCGCGCGCCGCTGGCGGCAGGTCGAGCCCATAGCGCGCGACGATGGTGCGCGCATCGGCCATGCTGCTCGGATCGGGGACGGTCGGGCCCGAGGCGATCACGGTCGGCTCGTCGCCGGGGACGTCCGAGATTGCGAGCGTCACGAGCCGGGCCGGCGCGGCGGCCAGCGCGAGACGGCCGCCCTTGATGCGCGAGAGCCGCTTGCGGACGATGTTCATCTCGCCGATCGGCGCGCCGGAACGCAGCAGTGCCTTGTTGACTGCCTGCTTCTCCGCCAGCGTCAGGTCACCTGCGGGTGCGACCCAGTTGGCCGAGCCGCCGCCGGAGAGGAGCACCAGCACCAGATCATCCGCGCTTGCCGAGCGGGCGAGTTCGAGCGCGCGTTCGGCGCTGCGAATGCTGCCTTCGTCCGGCACCGGGTGGCCGGCGGCGACCATCGGAACATGGCGCGTCGCGGTCTCGTAGCCATGGCGGGCGACGGCATGGCCAACAAGGCGCTCGGGCGACAGGCCGGAGTCGAGATAATGCGCTTCCGCGAGTGCGGTCATGCTGCCGGCGGCCTTGCCGGCGGCGAGCAGGATCAGGCGGCCGTTCCTGGGTGGTTCGGGCAGGTGAGCGGGAAGGCAGCCGGACGGGCGGGCGCGGTCGACGGCGGCATCGAAAATCATCCTCGCAATGCGCAGGGCCTCAGCCGAATCGTTCCTCACCTGCTGCAAGTCCACCCCGCCTTCCACCCGCTGTCACGTCGATTTGGTCGACTTTCGTTGTATGCTCTTCTATGTCGCTGGCCGGCGGACGTCATCAGGCATTTGCCGATCTAATCATACTTTTTGGAGCGCCGATGCGGTCCGATTTCCCGATGGCGGATTCCGCCATAATGCTCGCCCCAGGCGAGGTCGAGATCATTCCCGGCGATCCCGCGACGGGTATGCTGTTGTTGTGCGATCACGCCTCCAACGCGATCCCGCCCGAGCTTGCATCGCTCGGGCTGCCGACCGAACAACTCGCGCGCCACATCGCCTATGATATCGGTGCGGCCGAGGCGGTGCGCGCCATGGCGCGTGCGACCGGCGCGCCGGCCATTCTGACCAGTTTCTCGCGGCTGCTGATCGATCCAAATCGCGGGCTCGACGATCCCACCCTGGTCATGCGCCTGTCTGATGGTGCGATCGTGCCCGGCAATGCCCGCATCGACGAGGCCGGCATCGCAGCGCGGATCGCCCGCTATTACGCCCCCTATGACGCGGCGATCGACCACGCCGTCGAGATGGCAGTCGCCGCCGGCCATCCGCCGGCGATCGTTTCGGTGCACTCCTTCACACCCTATTGGAAAGCGGTGGCGCGTCCCTGGCATGTCGGGGTGCTGTGGGATCGGGCAGGGGTGCTGGCCCAGCCGCTGATCGCCGCCTTCCAGGCCGAGAGTGATCTCGTCGTCGGGGACAATGAGCCCTATCGTGGCGGCCTGCCGGGCGACACGATCGACCGACATGCCACCCGTCGTGGCCTGCCTGATGCGCTGATCGAGATCCGGCAAGACCTGATCGCGACGCCGGAGGCCGCGCGGGAATGGGGGCTGCGCCTTGCCCGCATCGTGCCGCCCTGCGTTGCGGCGCTGAATGCTGTCGCGATCGCCTGATGCGACAGCAGGACTGTTGAGCACTTTGTGCCAAAGGGCGGTTCGCGCTTGACGCCGGCCCCCGATCCGGGCGAACCCCTGCGGCCAAATCTATAGAGAAGGATTTTGGAATGGACGATCCGGTTCAGGGCGATCAGCTCAAGAGCATCGTGCAGCGCATCGAGCGCCTCGAGGAAGAGAAGAAGACGATCGCCGACGACATCAAGGAGGTCTATGCCGAGGCCAAGGGCAATGGCTATGACGTCAAGGTGCTGCGCAAGGTCGTCGCGCTACGCAAGCGCGACCTGAACGAGCGCCAGGAAGAGGAAGCCATCCTCGAGCTCTATCTTCAGGCCGTCGGCGAGAGCGCCTGATCATTGCCTGTGCGAGCCTCGATAATTTGCACATCGACCTCGTCAGCTCACTGAATACTGTTTCACAGTTGGATTCACCCCGGCTCTCGCGTCGGGGTGAATCCATTCTGATCGCGTGCGTCTCAACTCTGAGTGAGGCCGCATTCCACGCGTTGCGACGCTGAGGTGATGCTCTCCCCGCCGCCCCGGCTTGGCGCGCTCAGAACTCTTCCCAACCGGAATCGCCGGCTCGGCTGTTGGCGACCTTGCGGGCGGGCGCCGGTCTGGCGGGCTCTGAAGGGGGAGCTTTGGCCTGAACGAAGGCGGCCTGGGCCAGCCTGCGCAGGCGAGCCGGTTCCGACCCGGAATTCGCGGCCATCGCGACCCTGTCGCCCGCACGCGTCGGCGGCGGCGCGGTGAAGAGTTTGATTGCCGGCGTCTGAGGCTGCAGATCGGCGAGAGCCGCCGCCTCAGGCCCGGTCTTGAATGCCGCGACGAGATCATTGAGCTGCGCGATGCGCCCGGTCAGCGAAGCTGCCGAGGCAGCACTCTGTTCGGCTAGCGCCGCATTCTGCTGGGTCATTTCGTCGAGATGCGCCACAGCCTGGCTCATTTCGTCGATGCCGTTGGCCTGCTCTCCTGCCGCCGAGGAGATGTCGGCGATCGTGGCTGCTACTTTCTGCGACGCTCCCAGGATCCGGGTCAGCGCATCGCCCGCCTGGCGCACCAGCTTGACGCCATCTCCGACCTCTGTGTTCGAAGAGGATATCAAGGCCGAGATGTCCTTTGCCGCCTCGCCGGAGCGCTGCGCGAGCGTGCGGACCTCGCTGGCGACGACGGCGAAGCCCTTGCCGGCATCGCCGGCGCGGGCGGCTTCCACCGCTGCGTTCAAGGCGAGGAGGTTGGTCTGAAAGGCGATGTCGTCGATGACCCTGATGATGTCGGAGATCTTTTGGGACGCACTCTCGATGCGGGCCATGGCGTCGACCGCCCGGGTCGCGATCGCGCCGCCAGACTGTGCCGTCTCCATCGCCTCGTTGGCGATCGAGGCAGCCTGGCGCGAGGCCTGAGCCGAAGCCTTCACCGAGGCCGCCAACTCCTCCGTCGTCGCGGCGGTTTCCTCTAGCGAACTCGCCTGTTCCTCGGTCCGTTTGGAGAGATCATCGGCGCCCAGGTTGATCTCGCGTGCGGCCAGCTCGACCTCGGCCGAGGTTGTCTGGATCGTGCGCACGGTCGTGGAGAGGCGGTCGACTGTCTCGTTGATCGCGCCCTTCAGTTCCGCGAACTTGCCACGGTAATCGGTGTCGACATGCACAGTCAGATCGCCCGCGGCCACAGCAGACAGTGCCTTGGCGAATTCGCTGGTCGCGCTGTCGACCACCGCATTGATCTCGTTGATTCCGGCCACGAGCTTCTGCATCTGCGGGTCGGCGTCATGGATCTCCAGCCGGGCCGAGAAGTCGCCCGCCGCAGCGGCCGACACCACTTCGCCGACATCCGAAACCACAGCCTCCATCGATTGCGCCCGCGCCAGGCGCATTGTCGCTGCTTCGCGTTCCTGCTCTTCGAGAGCACGGACCTTGACGAGATTCCCGCGGTACGCCTCGAGCGCATTGCTCAGAGCGCCGACCTCGTCGGGGCAGGGGGCGGCGGGAACAGCCCTATCAACCTCACCATCCTGCATCCGGACAAGCGCTTCATTCATGCCCGTCAACGGGTTCGCAATGCGCTTCTGGATGCCGCGCCAGCTCGCTGCGCAGAGGCCCAGCAGCGCGACCAGCAGACCACCAATCAGGGCGAGCCGGGTCAGGGCATGATTGGTCTGTGCCGCCGTGGTCGCCTGCATGTCGTCGAGCGATTGGGTTACCGCGTCAACAATGGCGGCGAACGGACCATTGCACATGGTTGTCCAGTCCTGGGCGCCAATGACGGCGCCGCTACCCTGGCCGAGCTTGCCAAGGAGCTGGTCCATCGTCTGGTTTGCGGTGGCGACTTCGCTGGTCGCGACCTCAACTTTGCGAGCGAGGTCGGGCGAAACACCGACACGCGTCGCAAGCTGCCTCAGTTGGGCCTGGGCTGCATTGCTTGCGCCACGCAATTCGCCAAGCTGCTTCCACTGCACCGGTGTCAGCACCTGGCCGGAGCCAAGCGGAGCACGCAGCAAGGAGCACTGCGTGCCGTAACTTGAGCGCAGCCGCCAGGCGGTGGCCTTGAAACCCTGGAGTTCGGCGAGTGCCGGATCGGCCAGCCGAACCGCGAGCGACGCCGCATCGGAGGCGTTCGTCAGTGCGGCCTCGATGTTTCCGACTGCATTATACCAAGGCATGGTCGCGGCCAGGCTACGCTGAGCCCGGGGCTTGGCCGCCTCCCCGTTGAGATCGGGGATCCGCCCCTGCATGGCCTTTTCAGCCTGCAGAATGGCCTCGGCAAGAACCCGATGCTCGGGCAGGTCAGCGGCGCCGAGTTTTGCTACGGCCGTTGCGATCTGGTTTCGCGATGTCTCCACGATCGCGCGGATCGTCGTGTCAGCATCGTCGTTTGCCTGCAGACTTGTCTGGGCCTTGCCACGATCGGAACGGATCGCATTGYCGGTGAGCAACAGGGCTCGGTCAGCCTCGACCAATCCGGAAAGCCGGTGGTTTGTGCGCACGTCGCGGACCGCATCGTAGGCGAGGTAGCCGAGCGTACCGAGTCCTGGCAGGCAGACTGCCGCCATCGTCGCCAGCAGGTACCGTCGAATGGAGCTCGGAAACATCATGATGCGCATCCAGAACGAAGTTTAGTCGGCGAAAATTGCGGCCATGGTCGACCATTGCCGGATCATTCGGCGAGTTCCGTTAAGATTACCTCTATTGCGCGAAGCCGAGTGTCTGTGTTTCTCGCTCGACTGATCTTGGATATCGCGGGCGCCAATTCTATCGAAGCGGCGAGGGATGCCGAAGGTCGGGCGTCAGAGGCTTGGTTCTTGGGCCGGCGGCGATGTGCGCAATGACGTATCGGACCCCACGCGCTTCGCGGGGCGCGGCTGGGCGACCATGCCGTGGTCTTCGATGCGCGGGCGGTCGGACACAATGGCTGTCACGCTCTTTCGCGCTTCCACGCGAGAGCGCTTCGCCTTCCGGCTCTGGCGCCAAGACGTGCGCACTCCTGACGCGTGCACTCCTCGTTGAAAGTGGTGGAACTCGCTCTCGACGCTTTCGGCGCTGCGTGCGAAGCTGCCCTTGCCCTCCACATTGCCCCGACTTGCCCGCATGCGTCGTCGTTCCTTTCTGGCCGGTTTGGCGTCGTGCGGAGTCACTGCGTTTGCGCAGCCGGTGCGCGCGACCGAACGCCTCAAGCATATCGCGGTCATGATCAGCCTCCCGCTGGACGCCCCGATCGTCCAGGCGAGGTTGCAGGAAATCCGACAACGCCTTGCCGAGCGAGGCTGGATCGAGGGCCAGAACCTGCGCTTGGGCACGCGATTCTCGGGCTCGAGCGAAGCCGATCTTGCGCGAGCGGCGGCGGAGCTGGTCCGGGACAATCCCGATATCATCATCGTCAGCTCCAGTGCCGAAACCGCTGCTGTCCTCGCCTTGACCCGGACGATGCCGGTGCTGTTCGGCACGGCCTCTGATCCGGTCGGGAGCGGCTTCGTGCGTTCTCTGGAGCGGCCGGAGGGTAATGCCACGGGGTTCAGCAACAACGACCCGGTCATGGCGGATAAATGGCTGGAATTGTTGACCGAGATTGCGCCCGAGACACGCAGGGTCGGCGTGGTATTCAATCCGCGCACGACCCCTGCAGCAGGTGAAACCTATCTCGCGCGCCTGAGGGCGGCGGCTGCCTATGCTCGGTTGTCTCTTGGCCCGGTGGCAGTGATGGACCCGAACGGCATCGAGGGTGCGATCGCGGACTTCGCAGGACAGGGCAGCGATGGCGGGCTGGTGTTCCTGCCCGACAGCTTCACGTTCCGCCACGCGGCGCAATGTGCCAAGGCCAGCGCCCGGCATCGCCTTCCTGCCATCTATCCGTTCGACACCTTCACGCGCCAGGGCGGGCTGATGTCGTATACGGGGGGGCGGGACGAGGCGAGCGACCTCATCGCATCCTATAGCGACCTTATCTTGCGTGGTGCGAATGTCGCCGAGTTGCCGGTGCAGTTCTCGCGCAGCTTCGAACTGGTCATCAACGAAATGGCCGCCGCATCTCTGGGATTGAGCGTGCCGCTTTCGCTCCGGATTCGCGCGACACGGATCGTTTCGTGACGCAGGGCGAGACTTCTCGGCCGCGAGGTGCTCTCACCCGCAAATATGCGGTTTTCGTCGGCGTCGCGATCTGCCTCGCGCTTGGGCTCAATACGGCAATTGCAACGTTCTTCGCCTTCTCGGATCAGAGGGCGCTGGTGGTGCGCGTTCAGCAGGAGCAGGCCCAGGCCGCAGCGCAGCGGATCGGCGCCTTCGTGGCGGAGATCATGCAACACCTGGACTGGATCTCCCAAAGCGGCGCGAGCAACACTCCACCCGAGGAACGCCGCCTCGACGGCCTGCGGCTGCTGCGGCAGGTTCCGGCCATTCTCGAATTACGCCAGATCGATCCGGCGGGACGCGAGCAACTCTCGCTTTCGCGCGTCAGCCGCGACCAAACCGGTGGCGACGTCAACTGGTCGACTGATCAGGGTTTCCAGGCCGCCCTGGCGCAGGGCAGCTATTACAGCGATGTCCAATTCCGGCGCGGCTCGGAACCCTATATGATGCTGCTCAAGCGAGCGGCATCTCCGCACTGGGTTGCACAGGCGACCGTCAACCTCGTCTTCATCCGTGATCTGGTGTCCCGGCTGAAGGTCGGTGAGACCGGTCGCGCGTATATCGTCACGGGTTCCGGGCGGTTGATCGCGCATCCCGATCTGCGCTTCGTACTAAGGAACACCAATCTTGCCAGCCTGGTGAGTGCGCATGAGGCGGCCGGAGTGACCGGTGCAGGACTTTCGATGACGGATATCGAAGGCCGGAAAGTGCTGTCCGTGATGGCTTCGGTCCCGGACCTCGACTGGAAGGTGGTGATCGACCTGCCAGAGAGTGAAGCTTTCGCATCGATCAAGGCGTCGCTCCTGCGCTCGCTGGTGCTTCTGGTCCTCGCACTGTCCGCTGCCGTGCTGGCCGGCATCATCTTGAGCCGGAAACTTGTCGCCCCGATCAAGGCCCTCGGCGACGGCGCCGCGCGGATTGGCCGAGGCGAATTGGACGAGCGGATCAGCATCAACACCGGCGATGAATTGCAGCAGCTCGGCGAGCAGTTCAACCTGATGGCTCAGCGCCTCGAGGAAAGCCGCGCGGTTCTGGAGGACAAGGTCACGGAGCGTACAGCGGCCCTGGAGGCCGCTCTCGAGCTTGCTTCGGCCGGACAACGGGCGGCAGAAGAGGCGACGCGGGCAAAGTCCCGGTTTCTGGCGGTTGTCGGCCACGATATCCGCACGCCGCTCTCGGGCGTACTCGGGGTTCTGGAGCTTCTCGACCGTGGTCGCCTGAGCCAACGCGATCGCCGCCTCGTCGCCATGGCGGCGACCTCGGGCGAGGCCCTGGTCGATCTGGCCAATGCGACGCTTGACCTGTCCCGGCTGGAGGCAGGAACCGAAAGCCTGGATCTGCGCAATTTCGAGTTGGGCGCGCTCCTGAACGCCGCCGCGGCGCTGATGCGCCCCCTCGCCGAGCAGAAGGGACTTGTCCTGACACTGCGTCTGCCCCCAGCCGGCGGCCTGCAGTTGCACGGCGATCCCGGCAAGATCCACCGGATTCTGATCAATCTCTTGCGCAATGCGATCAGTTTCACGGAGCGTGGCGGAATCGAATTCGGCGCTGAGCTCCAGCCTTGTCCATCTGCGGAAAATTCAGAATTGACGCTCACGGTCCGCGATACCGGCATAGGCATCGAGCCGGCGATGCAACGCCACATCTTCCACGACTTTGTGCAGGTCGACCCGGACACGGGCCGGCGCAATGGCGGGGTCGGGCTCGGGTTGGCGATTTGCAGCAAGCTGAGCGAACTGATGGGCGGCACGATTTCCGTCGTCAGCGGTCGCGGGCAAGGCAGCACCTTCATTGTCCGTTTGCCGATGGTTGCGGCCAAGGCCGCCGCGCGGTCCGGGCCTATGGCGACGGCGCAGCTGCAACGCGTGCTCGTGGTCGACGATGATCCTGTGACGCGAGAGGTCGCCCGGGTCATGGTCGGGAAGGCCGGCCACAAAGTGCAGGCCGTGGCCTCGGGCGAAGCTGCCCTGGCAACGCTGCGTAATCGCGCCTTCGACATTGTCCTGCTCGATATGCACATGAGCGGAATCGACGGAATCGAAACCGCGCTTGCGGTCCGCGAGCTGCCGAACATCACGCAACCCCGGATCGTCGCGCTGACGGCCGATGTCTCCCCGGAGACGATGCGGCGGATGCGAGCAGCCGGGCTGACGGCGATCCTGTCCAAGCCCATTACTTCTGTAGCGCTGCTACAGGTCATAGGGCGCGGGAGCAGTCGCAGCGGCCAAGGTCCGGTCGTGTCCCTCTCAGTGGACCAGCCGGTCGACGCAAGCTTCTTCCAGACCCAGAGTCGACTGATCGGAAGCGAGCGCACGCGGCAACTCGTGGCGCTCTTCGCGACCGTATCCGAGAAAATCCTGAAGGGGATGCGGGCGGCGCTCCGGGCTGTCGACCGGGCCGAACTTAGCCGATTGGCTCACCAGCTCGCGAGTTCCGCCGGGGCCGTCGGCCTCGGGCGTGTCTTCGCACAAGCCAGTGCGCTGGAGCGCGACGCAATGGTCGCCGATCGCGAGGAGCTTATCCTCGCCATCGAAGCGCTCGACCGCGACCGTAGCGAGGCGCTGGAGACCCTGGATGGGTTCGGGGACAGGTCGGCAGCCGGAGCGGCCCGTCAGGTGTTGCGTTCGACTGGCACGCCGAGCTTGTAGCCGATCCCGCTGACGGTCGCGATCATGCCCGGCTTTCCACCATGTCCCAGCTTCCTCCGCAGACGCGCGACCAAGGCATCCACACTTCGCGCGTCGACATCGGTATAGCGATTGCTGACGACCTCGATCAGATAGTCGCGACTCAAGGGGCGGCCATCGCTTTCGACGAGAGCTGCAAGCAAGTCGAACTCGCCTCGCGTCAGGCGAATGGGGTCGCCATTGATCGTCGCGAGCTCACGCCGCAGAAAATCCATGATGAAGGGGCCAAAGGTGGCCGTGGTGCTGCGCCGGGCCATGTCCCGCTCGATCTTGCGGCGCCGCAGCAGGGAGCGGGTTCTGGCGAGAAGGTCACGCAGGTCGACGGGCTTGTTGACATAGTGGTCACCGGCAAGCTCGAGGCCGACGATCCGATCGATGTCGGCATCGCGACGCGTCACGAAGATGATTCCGGCGTCGGAAACCGATTGAAGCTCCTTTGCCAGCTCGAACCCGTCTCCATCAGGCAAGACGACGTCGATGAAGATCAGTTCCGGCTTGAAGCGCTGGATCGTCCGCCTGGCCTGGGCGATGGTCTCCGCCTCCTGGACGTGAAACCCCTGGTCGATGAAATATCCCGCGATGACCGCGCGGGTGACGGGGTCATCTTCGACGATGACGAGCCGCTCGCGGGGTGTCGTATCCATCGGTCCTTGGTCTTCCCTGGCCATCCGAACGTCAACGAGGCCGTGCTACATCATGGAGCGGACGATCCAACAGCGACTGACGCGCTGCAACCTGCCGAAGCCCCGATTGTGAACGGCTGTTCGCTTTCCAATCGAAGCGGGGCGGTTTGCCTGCGGATAGTCGGCAAGTCGCCCTGGCCAGCCGGACAGCGCCCTTTGGGACACGTGCTTCTTCCATGGCATGGCCGGCATCCTCGGTTCAAAGGCCTATTTCAAAGGGAGCCACTTTCCAGAGGGCAAACCATGTTCTAACGCTGATCACATGCACGCGAATGGCCATTCCGGCGCGCAAGGGCGACTGCTCGCAGCAGCGCTTGCGCGGGTTGTTCTATTTGATGCGATGGCCACGTAGCAGGCGCTCCGGCGCGGCCCAGCCGACATAGCTGGGTTGGGTCCAGCCGGGAGCCACCTCAAGCGCCTGAACGGCGAGATAGCCGTCGATGTCGAGCAAGGGTGCCATTCCATTCTCCCATGGTCGGGACGACAGCGAGCTACCACCAAAGGGCAGGCATTATGGCCTTTCGGGGGGCAAAGCGTAGGCAGGATCAGCGTTTCGGTCGAGCCAGTGCGTTCAGGAGTTCTGCTTCCGCAGCCGGGGCGAGGGGGCCTTCCGCATTGCGGTCCTGCAGGAAAGCGTCCGCTGCGCTGTCTCCGCTGGCAGGGCGATACCCACCCTCCGACGAGGGGGGGGCAATGACAAGCTCGGTGCGCCAGCGGCCCTCGACGCGGCAATCGATGCCCTTCCAGCGATCTGCTCCCTGCGCGGCGCTGGCGAGCGTATATTCGCGGCAGAGCGTGCCGTCTCCCAGTCGATGTGACGAGACCAGCGTGATGCTGCCGCCGGCAGCGCCGTGCGGCCATGATGTGCTGCTGCCACTTGCCGAGCTGCCGAGCGCCGTGTCGAGAGCCGCGCGGGCCGATTGGAACAGGGCGACGCCGCTAGGATCTGGGTTGCTAGGCGTTTCCGAGCCGATCCGGTAACCGGCGATCCCGCCGATAAGCAGCGCAAAGCAGGCTGCCAGAGGCAGTTGCCAGCCCGGGCGGCGCGGGAGGGAGCGCGGGGAGACGGCCGGGGCGGGCGCTGCGAGTGTGGCGCCGCCCTCGATCACTGCCAGGCCATGCCGACCTGGCCTGACTCCGTCGGCGGCGCGAATCGCTGCGAGCAGGTGCGGCGRCACGGCCTGATCGGAGCTGCCGGCGTCCTCCAGCAGCGCCCGGCTTTCCACGAACAGGRCAAAGCGCTCGGCGAGTTCTGGCTCGGCCATGACCCGCGCATGCAGCGCATCGGCCGTGGCCTTCTCGAGTTCGCCGTCGGCCAGGGCCAGCAACATTTCGTCCGAAACCGCGCTCGTCATGATGTCTTGTCCATTCCAAGTTTCGCCGCGAGGCCCTGGCGGGCTCGCGAGAGCCGGCTCATGACCGTGCCGAGCGGGATCGAGAGCTGCTGCGAGGCTTCGCGGTAGCTCTTTCCGTCGACACAGACCATCATCAGCAGTTCGCGATGGTCGGACGGCATGGCTCCCAGCGCCTGTTGAACGGAATCGACGGTCAAGGCGACGTCGCCGACATGCCGGCCGTCTTCCCCGGCGAGATCGAGATGGTCCTCGAGAGCCTCGCTTTGTCCTTCGCTACGGCGCTTGCGGAGCGAGTCGATCCAGAGGTTGCGTGCAATCCTGAACAGCCAGGCATCGAGCCGGGTACCGGGTTGCCAGAGCGCCTGTGCCTTGAGGGCCCGCTGGCAAGTTGCCTGGGCGAGTTCGTCGGCCTCGCTCGCCGAGTGGGTCAGGGAGAGCGTGAACCGGCGCAGTCTCGGCAGCAAGGCCACAAGCTCGCTGGCGAAGGCCGACAGGGGCGGCTCGGTGCCTGCCGACGCGGCCGTCGTTCCGGTGGAGGCCGTCATATGGGATTGGACGATGTCCAAAGTCGTATCCTTGTCGTCAGGATCAGCAGGCAAGATCGCGCATCGACCTATGGCTGCGCGGGCTGCGGCCGGCATTCCAGCAGACCCCAGCCAAAGACAGGGTCGCGGCCCGGCTCCCCGAGATCGGTCGCCTCGCTGGACAGTGCCGCCACGAGCATCTGCGGTGTCGCGCCCTGATCGGCGGAGCGGCGCTGAGAGAAGGCGAGGGCGACCAGTGGCGCGGCATAGGAGGTTCCCGAGCGCAGCCGACCCGGGCGCAAGGCCTTGTCGGGCATCTGGATACGCACGCCAGGGGCCGCAAAGGCGATATGTGCGCCGCGATTCGCGCGGGCGAAGACCTGGCGCTCGCGGTCGATGGCCGTCACCGCGACCGCCCATGGATAGGCCGCGGGATAACGCGGTTCGGTGCCCGGCCCGTCATTGCCGGCGGCGGCGACTAGGACTGTGCCGCGCTGCTGCATCGCCCGGCCGGCATGGTCGAGCAATGCGTTGGCCGGCCCCGCGAGGCTGAGATTGACCACGGGTACGGAACGTTCCGCCAGACGGTCGAGTGCCGTTACGAGGTCGAGGCTGTCTGTGCTGGCGCCACCCGCGCGCCGATGGAAGGCGTCGACCGCGATCACCCGCGCCCCGGCCGGGCCCGGTCCGTTCCGGGTCAGCAGGATCGCGATATCGGTGCCGTGCGTGTCGCGAGCTGGCCGGTAGTCCGGGGCTCGCACCACCTCGGTGACAATGCCGCTGTGCGACAGGAACGGGTGCTCGGCATCGACTGCGGTGTCGACCATGCCGATCGTGCCATGGGCGCGACAGGTGCCCTCGATCCGTGCTTCCGGGGTCGTCAGGGAGAAGCAGCGTGCCTCGGAACAGGGGGCAGCCAGACTGCGATAGAGATGGTTGAGATCGACCAGCGCCGAAGGCGCGAGCGAGCGCACCCGCTGCAGCGCACGCGCGGTTGAGAGGCCACGCGGAACGCGCAGCCGGGCCGACAGACCGGGCAGCAAGGCGAGCTGCCGCTGTGCCATGATCCGAAAGCCGTCGCGGCGAAGCTTGTCGAAATCGGCTTCGACGAGCCCGCTGGCGACAAGCTCGCGCGGAGACGCTTGTGGCGTGGGCGGCCCCGCCCGCCGCGGACGCTGCGGGGCACGGCCTTCAATGCCGAAGAGCCTGAGCAGGTTGAAGGGGCCGGTCCCGGTGCCGCGATAGCGCGCTGGGTCGACGCCGTCACCGCCTCCGCCGCCGCCTGCGGTGCCACCGCCTGCGCCGCCGCCGGCTCCACCGCCGCCACCGTCCCCGCCATCGTCATCGGCAAGCGCCGCAGGCGCCTGCCATGCCGCGTTGCCCGGGCCGGGCAGCGGCGACAGAGCCAGCACGAGGCCGAGCGCGAGCGCCCTGGCCTGGGTGCCACGCAGGTCGCTCACGCGGCGTGTCCTTCATGCTGCAGCCTGATGCCGACGCCGACCATCCGGATCGCGTCTTCGGCCGCACGGCGCAGCAGCTTCTCGGTTTCGGCGATGGCCTCTTCCAGCGTGCAGGGACGCTTCAAGATGCTCGCGAAGGCATCGATCCCATGCTCGAAATTGATGCGGACACGGCCGCGGCCGATGGTTCCGGCAAGCGCGATGACCGGGATGCCCCGCTTCTTGGCCCGGCGCGCAACCTCGGCGGGAATCTTGCCGAACGGTGTCTGCTCGTCGAGGCAGCCTTCGGCCGTAATGACCAGGTCGGCCTGACCCAGCAAGTCATCAAAAGCCAGATATTGCATGACGATGTTGTACCGCGGATGCAGCCTCGCGCCTAGGAGCGCCTGGAGACCGGCGCCCAGCCCGCCAGAGGCACCACAACCGGGCGCTGTGCTCGTATCGTCGCCCGTCGCAGCCTGGAGTTGAGCTGCATAGACATGCAGCGCCTGCTCGAGCGCGACCACCTGCTCCGGCGTTGCGCCMTTCTGGGGAGCAAAGACCCGGGCGACACCGTTGCGGCCGAGCAGGACATTGTGCCAGTTGACCGCAGCATCGATCCGGGTGGTCGCAAGGCGGGGATCCCGGCCGCTCAGGTCGATCTGGGCGAGAGTGGCAAGTGCGCCGCCGCCCCGGCCGATGCGCCGGCCCGAAGCGTCGAGCAGCCTGATGCCGAGGGCATCTGCCATTCCGGCGCCGCCGTCATTGATGCCGCTGTCGCCGCAGCCGACCAGAATGCGCTCGGCGCCGGCGTCGAGCGCGGCACGGATCAGTTCGCCGACACCGTAGCTGGTGGTCAGCATCGGATTGCGCCGATCACGAGGAACAAGTGCGAGCCCGGCAGCGGCGGCCATCTCGACGACAGCCGTCCTTGGTCCGGAACGCCCGAGGAAGCCGAAGAAGGCCTCGACCGGCTCGCCGACCGGCCCCGTCACGGTGAGGCGATGGAGACGGCCTCCGGTCGCGGCGACGAGCGCCTTGGTGAAACCTTCTCCTCCATCGACGAGGGGGGCAAGCAGGGTGTCAGCGTCGGGCATGCCAGTCTTCACGCCTAGCGCGATGGCCGCTGCGACAGCGCTCGCATCCAGGCTTTCCTTGAAACCGGAGGGGGCGATCAGGATCTTGAGGGTCATGTTGGGCTCCTCGAACACAGGGAGGCTCGTGCCTCCCTGTGCCAAACGAAGCCTGTGCGCGCTTATTCCATGCCGGCTCAATAATTTCTGCGGCCGCCCGCGAAGGGCCGGTCAACGCAGCAGCGGCAGGCCCATCAGTGGCCAGATGTAGGTCGCGAAGCCCATGAGTAGGGCGAAGATCAGGGGTAGCAATACCGCCGATAGCAGTACGAGGTCGCGCGGCTGATAGGTCGGCCGGGCGAGCCCGGCAAAGAGTGCAACCGGCTTGGCGCTGACCGGCAAGGTCTGGCAGAAGCCGGTTCCCATCACGATGACGAAAGCCAGCGCGCGGAGATCGTAACCCTGCGCCGCGAACGGCAAGGCGAGCATCGGAATCAGCACCGCGGCGCGGGCCGAGCGTGAGGTGATGACCAGGTGCGAGAGCAGCGCGATGGCACAGATCACCCCGACCAGCAGCCATGGCGTTGTCAGCGCTTCACCGGGCAGAAGGCCGAGCAGGCCCTTGACGATCGCGCCCGCCGCCCCGGTTTCGATCAGCGCGCCACCCATCAGTGTCGTCGCCGCGAGGAACAGGATGAGCTGCCATTCCGTCGCTTTCACGGCCTGTTTCATCGAGACTGGAGCGAGCGGTTGCAGAGTGACCGCGACAGCGCCGAGCAATGTCACGATCGCGATGTCGATGCCGTGCCAGCTTTGCGTGCTCCAGCCGATCATCACTGTGACAGCGACCGCGAGCACATGGATTTGTGGTCGGGTCAAAGGCGTTCGCTCAGGCGAGCGTCGCTCCAGCGAGCAGCTGCGCTCGGCGCGAGACAGGAACAGCGTGAGAATGGCGATCGTGGCGGCGAGGCTGCACAGCACCGCGAAGGGCAGGCCGAGGACGATCCAGTCGAGATAGTCCAGCCCCGGGCGGCCTGCCCTTGTCATCATCTCGACCGCGATCAGATGCGCGCCGGCTCCGATCAGCGATCCGCCCGCCGATAGCAGGATGACGGAGGGAAACAGCAGCGCCAATGCCCGGTTGATACGGCGGTCATCGATCGCCTCGGCCAGCGCCAGATAGACCGGCAACAGCAATGCGGCGCGTCCGGAGGTCGAGGGGACGAGGAAGGCGGTGGCAATGATGACGAAGGTCACGGAGAAGAAGAGCGAGGATACGCGCGAGAAGGGCTGCAGCGCCGACAGGGCCAGGCGTTCGGCGAGGCCGGAAGCGCGCAGTGCGGCCGCGATCACGAAGGAACCGATCAACAGCCAGATCAACTCGCTGCCAAGTGCGAGATAGAGCTGTTCGGTCGGCACCGTGCGGGTTGCGACCAGGGCCGCTGCGGCCGCAAGGGCGATCAGCGTGTCGTCGATCGCCGTCATCGTCCAGCCGATGGTGGCGAGGGAGAAGACGATCAGCACGATCCTGGCATCCGGTGCCAGTGGGGCCCCGAACCAGATCGACGATGCCGCAGCCGACGCGAGGGCTATGGCGGCGAAACGGATGAATGTGCCGGGCGCGCCGGGCGGCGCCAGAGGCGCACCGGCATGTCGGGACGGCTGCACCGGCGCGATCACGACGGGAGGAGGGGGGAGGACGCTGCTCATGTCGAGAGAAACGAGCGAGAACGCGTCTTATTCCCTCGGCTCGGCGCAGCAGTTGCTCAGTCCGCCCGGCGTGGCGGAGTTGACCCTGCATAGACAAGGCCGGCGTCAGTTTCCCGACGCCGGCCCTGTCCTGGCGAAATATCAGGCTCAGGCAACCAGCTTAAGTTCGGCCTGGGCGGCGTTGATCGCCTGCTCGCGTGCCTCGGGACCGAAAGCGAGCTTCTCGACGCGAATGAACGTGACATCGGTGATGCCCATGAACCCGAACAGGGTGCGCAGATGCGGCTCCTGCGAGTCCATGATCTGGGCGGGGCCGCTGCTGTAGAGACCGCCGCGGCTCTCGACCACGATCGCACGCTTGCCGGTCATCAGGCCTTCCGGGCCAGACTCGGTGTAGCGGAAGGTCACGCCGGCGCGCAGCACATAGTCGAACCAGGCCTTCAGCGTCGACGAGATGCCGAAATTGTACATCGGCGCGCCGACCACGATGATATCGGCCGCCTTCAGTTCCTCTACGAGCGCATCGGACAGCGTGCGGGCTTCTACCTGAGCCGGATTGGCCGGCTCGCCGCCGCGAATGGCGGTCGCGGAATCGAGGGTCAGATGCGGAACCGGGGCCAGGCCGATGTCACGTTCGACGACCTTCAGGCCAGGGTTCTGGGCGGTGAGTCGGGTGACGGTATCCTGGACGAGCTGCTTCGAAACGGAAGCCGAGCCGAGGGCGCTGCTGTTGAGAACGAGAAGGTTGGACATGGTTGCGATCCTGAAACGGAGGGAATGGCCTCGATGCAGTGCAACATAGCGGTTCACTTCACGCACCAGAACGCCCATAGTGGGAACCATACTGTTGCTCTCAGGGGAACACTCTCATGTCGGAGCTCGATGACATCCGCAGCTTCATCGCCGTGGTCGAGACCGGTGGCTTCGGGCGCGCGAGCAAGGTGCTGGGTCTGTCGAAGTCTATCGTCAGCCGTCGCATCGCTCGACTCGAGGCCGATCTCGGTACCCGGCTGCTCAGCCGCACGACCCGCGGCATCAGCCCCACGGAGGCCGGGATCGAGTTCAAGGCGCGCGGCGAACGCATCCTTGCGGATCTCGCGGAGGCGCGTGAATCGGTGGCGCAGCAGACCGGTGGCGTTGCCGGGAGGCTGCGCCTGTCGATGCCGCTGACCTTCGGCGTGCGCCATGTCGCGCCGGTCCTCGCCGAGCTGGCGCATCGTCACCCCAAGCTGGAGCTCGATGTCGAGGCCAGCGACCGCTATGTCGATCTGATCGGCGAACGTTTCGATGCGGCGATCCGGATCGGCACGCTCAAGGATTCCAGCCTGGTCGCGCGGCGCATCGCGCCGGTCTACGGAGCCGTGGTCGCAAGCCCGGGCTATCTCGATCGCAGGGGCCGCCCGATCTCGCCGCTCGACCTGACCGAGCACGACTGCCTCATCTATACCGGTACAGCGACGACAGACTGGACCTTTCGGATGAGCAAGCGCTGGGTTTCGGTCAGGCCGACCGGCCGGATGCGCTCGGACAGTGGCGAAACCCTGGCGGAATGGGCGGAGGCGGGGCTCGGGCTCGCCGTGCTGCCGACCTTCATGCTCACGGACGCGATCAGTAGAGGCGCGCTCGAGCATTTGTTGCTGGACTATCCGATGAAGGAGCAGGGGCTCTTTGTCGTGCGCCCGCCAGGCGCCTATGTTCCCGGCAAAGTGCGCGTTCTGATCGATCTCCTGGTCGAGCATTTCGGAGGCGAGCCGAGCTGGGATCGCTGCCAGATGGCGGCGAAGGCGCGCGGATTGTCCTTCGGCGCGGAGCCGGTTTCCGATGATGCCGTCGCGTCGGAGGCCGGGCTGCCTGCACATCAATTGGCGTGATCTTCGGCATCACATGATTTGGCGTTGCATTCCCTGAACGAGCGGCCAGTCTGCACGCGCTCACAAACGGAGATTGCGATGCTGCTCGTTGGAATGCTGGAYAGTCCCTATGTGCGGCGCGCCGCCATTACCGGAACCTTGCTCGAGGTCGAATTCGAGCATCGCTCGGTCTCCGTGTTCCGCCACATGGATGCGTTCCGGGCGATCAATCCATTGATCAAGGCACCCTCGCTGGTTTGCGAGGATGGCACGGTAATCAGCGAGTCGCTGCTGATCATCCAGCATTTCGAGGATGTCGCCGGCCGTTCCCTGCGACCGATCGAAGACACTGCCCGGGTCCGCGATCTCAGCCTGACCGGCATTGGCATCGTCGCGGCGGACAAGGCCGTCTCGGTGGAATATGAGCGCAAGCGTCCCGAAGCCCAGCGCTATGCACMCTGGCAGGAGCGCATCGTGACGCAGTTGCACACTGCGCTCGATCTGCTGGATCAGGCGGCCCAGCGCGGTGAACTGGGCTCGGGGCCGGAGCTCGAGCCTGCCGATATCGCAGCTGCCATCGCCTGGGGGTTCTGCCGCTTCGTGATCCCGGACTATGTCGAGGAGAGCCGCTGGCCGGCTCTTGCTGCTCAGGCGCGCGCCTGCGAGGAGCTGGCCGTGTTCAAGGCCTGGCCAATCGACCGGGAGTGAGCCCCCGGTTCAGCCTGCTCAGTTCTGGACGAAGTTCGTCGGCAGTGGTTTCACCGCAGGGCCGCTGAAGCTGCCGGTCTTGGCGTCGCTCGGATCGGCATGGCTGAAGCCGAGCGAGGCGGCCGGACCGGGGCCCTGGACCCAGCCGGGTGGCGGGGCCGAGGCGGCCTTGGCGCGTGCGGTCGCAACCGTCACCTTGCGACCTTCGGGCGCGGGACGGCTAACGGCGGCGAAGAGCGAGTCCAGGTTCGAACGGTCGGCGTCATATTGCGCAACGATCGGCGTGGGTGCAGGGCTGCCACCGTTGTTCCGCTCGGTCCGGGCAATCACGGTGCTGCCGAGTTGCGGCCGGCTCGGCGGCATCGGATGAGTGATCGTGACCAGCCTGCCTTCCTGCTGGACGGCCGGCACCGGGTCGGCATCGCTGCCGCGCAACGAGGCCGTGGCCAGGTTCGCAAAGGCGACCGGACGCGAAGGCGGCAGCGGGGCGGCCATCGGCTTGCCGGCGACGACCGTCTCGACCAGTGCCGTCATTTCGCCGGGACGGCGCGGCGGCAGCGAGGCCAAGATCAATTTCTGCTCCTCGCCGGGGCGGCCGCCGGGCGCAAGCTGAGGTGCGAAGGCAAGTGCTCCGCCTTGCTGCGGCAGTGCAGCAACCTGGACAACGCCCTGCTGCCCAGCCGGCGGAGTGAGGCCGCCAGGGCGTGCGATGGGAAGCGGCGCGTCGATCAGCTTCGGCCTGACCTCTTCGGGAGCGGGCGCTGGTGCGAGCGCCGCGACCTGAACCGGCGGCTCGGCCGGGACGGGGGCCTGACGGATGGGGCGGGTCACGCGCGGAGCCGGCTCCGGAGCCGGGACCGCGACGAGCGATGCGCCGAAGCGCGTGCCGCCATCCTCCGAGCTGCTGTCGGCGTAATTCTGGCGGGCATAGGCCATGACGACCGGCTGCGGCTTCGGCGCGGGGGCGCGCCCGCGCTGTGGCCGTGCATCCGCCTCCTCGTCATCGCCGCCGAAGAGGGCGGCCCACAGGCTCTTGCGACCGGATGAAATCACCGCGCCTTCATCGAGATCGGCGGCGGCATAACCAGCCACGGCACCGCCGCGCGCCAGGACATCGGCTTTGGCCAGCTCGTATCCGGCAAGCGGCTGGCCATCGGCCGGCAGATGCACGGTCTTCTCGTCCGGGAAGAGGCGCACCAGCTGGTCGCGCGTCATGCGCGGCCAGGAGCGGACCGAGYCGGCATCGAGATGGACGAATGGCGTATGCGCGCCCGGATAGAAGCCGACGCCGCCGCGTTGCAGCCGCATGCCGGCTTCGCGAATCCTGGCTGTCGGGGTATCCGGCAGGTAGAAGTCCATCGCCTTGCCGAGCGTGTGCTGGCTGTGCTTGGCGACGCCGCGCGAGCGTCGGCGCAGCATCGAATTGGTACCGGGCGAGCGATAGGCTGAGACGACGTGGAAGGGCTGCTCGGAGCCGACGGTGCGCTGAACCTCCCAGGCGACGTCGAACAGGCGCGGGTCCATCTTGATCGGTTCGTCGATGCGCCAGTCGCGCAGGGCCCAGTTCAGCTTCTCCAGGCCTTCGGCGACATAACGTCCGTCACGCTTGAAGGTTACGGTGATCTCTTCCTTGGTGTGCATGTGCCGGATGGAGATCGTGCGCGTGTCGCCATTGGCGACGGCGTTCTGCGTGCCGCGGATGCCGCAGACGAGGGCCGCGAATGCAATGGCCATCGTCAGTCCGCCACGGAAACCCGGCGTAACGCGCAGCAGAAGCCGTCTCGGCATGGTGGCTGAGGATCTGCTCAAGCTACTCGACCCGTCTCGATGCGCCGGCAAGGAGCTCGGCAAACGTCAACGAACAGTTGCGGAGATGCGTTAACAGCAGGTTAACAAGCAGGTAACCTGCACGCTACGATTCTTTCCACCGAAGCTGGCTAGCTGTGGATCGTGGCGAAAAGGTGCCCGATCCACATTTCGCCACGATCTCAGCCCTGCTGCTCCAGAGCCTGCCGCACCATGCGGTGGAAGCCGTAGATATCGTCGAAGGTCACCAGCTTGCCGTCCGGCTGGACGACATGAGTGTTGTAGACAAGGTGGATCTGCAGCGGCTGCGGCAGCCGGATGGTGCGCTCACCGGAGCCGATCAGACGCTTCAGACGCTCTGTCGTCCATTCCGGGCCGAGCACCTGGTCGGCAAGCAGGAAAGGATTGTCGACGCGCACGCAGCCATGGCTGTAGGCCCGGCGTTCCGTCGCGAAGAGCCGGCGGTTCGGCGTGTCATGCAGGTAGACGGCATGGTCGTTCGGGAACATGAACTTGATCCAGCCGAGCGCGTTGCGCTCGCCCGGCGGCTGGCGCACCGAGATGTTGTTGCCGCGGCGGGTCACGACATAGCCGCGCTTGGCGGCATAGTCCGGATCGGCGGCGAGGCCGGGCAGGAATTCCTTCTTCAGGATCGATGGCGGCACAAACCAGGATGGGTTGACCACGACATGGTCCATCCGGTGCGAGAAAATCGGCGTCGCCGATTCAGGTTTGCCGACGATGGTGCGGGCGTGGTGCACCACCTTGCCGTCGCGGATTACCCGCATCTGGAATTCCGGCACATTGACCATGATATGGGTCTGGCCGAGATCGGCGGGCAGCCAGCGCCAGCGCTCCATCTGCGCGACGATGTCCTGCTGGGCGCGGTTGGTCGCCGGCGTGCCGAGCGCCGCAATCGTCTGGGCGCTGAGGATGCCGTTGGCGCGCAGGCCAGCCTGTTTCTGGAACTCGGCGACTGCAGTGGCGGTCGAGCGATCGAACACAGCCTCATCGGACGGGCCGAGGCCGAGCCGGGCGCGGATCAGGTGTACGCGCTCGTCACGCATGCCGAGCTTGAGCGGAGGGCCGGCGGGAATGCGCACCATGGGCGTATCGTCCTGGTGGTGGCGCAGCTCGGCGAGCTTGGCCTTCAGGCGGCGATAGCCCTCATGCGGCGGGTTGTAGGCCGCCAGCACCTTGCCCGGATCTGGAACGGCCGCGATCTCGGAGAGAACCTCGGTGGCGGAGGGCAGATACAGTGTCGGCGTGAGCAGCTTGGAAAGCCGGCGCGGGTCGACGCGGGCGCCGCGCGCGTCGCGGGCATAGAGCACGGCGAGCGCGGAAAGCCGGACATCGGCCTCGGCGAGGCTGCCCTTGTCGCTGGCCTCGAAAACGGGCAGCGGATAGTCGGTCGGTCGCAGGCCATCCTCGCCGGCGCGGCTTAGCTGCGCCACGAGCAGCTTGGCCGCCGCGCTCCAGCCCTTGCCGTCGATCCAGAAGGGACGGTTCTCGAAAGCCTGATAGGCGGCGAGGATCTCGCTGCGCTCGCGTTCCGCGAGGCGCGGCAATGCCAGCGCTTCCGGCGCGCGCTCGGTGATTTCGGCGGCGAGCGCCGGTCCGGCGGGAAGCTCGACCACGACCTTGGGCAGGTCCGGCGGCGCAATCACGGGTTCGGCGGAGCGCAGAGGCGCAGGCCTGGCGGCGGGGACAAGCGCTGGGTCGGAAGGCGGCAGATCGATGGCCGGGATGTCGAGCACCACAGGCTCGTCGAGGTCGACGCCGGGCGTCGTGGCAGGCGTCGGGGGCACCTCGAGCGGAGCAAGCCCGCCCTGTGGCTGGGCCGAGGGGGCAACCGTGCCGGTCACCATCTCCGGCTCGGCGTTCGCGGCCTTGGGGGCGGTCTCGATCGTGACGACAACCTCCGGCAAGACCGGCGGCGTCAGGCTCTCGGGCGGCTTGTCGCCATTCAGGATCAGCAGTGCCGGCTGCTCGGGCAGGGGGATGCCGAGTTGAGGCTCAAGGGTAGCCTGCGCAAGCGCATATCCGGTACCAAGGGCCAAGGCCAGGACCGATGCAGAAGCAAAGCTCGCCCAGTGGCGACGACGCATGGTCCAATTCCCTATAGCTCTGCCCGATATCCGCGATACCTGCGTGACTCGGCCTGTTTCGACAAGATGCGGGGGTGCAACAGCGGGCATCTTTCAGCTCTACAACGCCTATGCCGCATCCGAGTTCGCAGATGCGTCATCGCCCTCGATCAGCCCGTAATCCTTGAGTTTGCGATAGAGCGTCGAGCGACCGATGCCGAGTTTGCGCGAGACCTCGGACATGTGTCCGCGATAATGCGCCAGGGCGAATTTGATGATCTCGCGCTCGAGCTCTTCGAGCCTGCGGATGTCGGAGCCGGCGACCAAATCGAGCGCATTGGGATCGCGCACCGGCACCTGAATGATGCGCGGCGCCTCGTCGCGCGGCTCGGGGCGAGCGGTTGCGGTCGGCGCGGCCGGGATACGGACTTCAAAGCCTTCCATCTGCGCCGCGATCTGGGGGAATTCGGCGACGGTCAGCTCATCGCCATCCGCGAGCACGACCGCCCGGAACATCGCATTCTCGAGCTGGCGGACATTGCCCGGCCAGTCATAGCCGTTGATCAGGTTGAGAGCCTCGGGCGAGATCGCTCGCAGCTTCTTGCCCTCTTCGGCAGCGAACCGGACGAGGAAGCCGCGGGCCAGATCGGCGATGTCCTCCCAGCGCTGCCGCAGTGGCGGCAGCGTGATCGGGAAGACATTCAGGCGATAGTAGAGATCCTCGCGGAATTCGCCGCGCTTCACCTGATCGAGCAGGCTTTTGTTGGTGGCTGAAATGATCCGGATGTCGACGCGCACCGATTTCTTGCCGCCGACAGGGTCGACCTCGCCCTCCTGGATCGCGCGCAGGAGCTTGACCTGGGCATCGAGCGGCAATTCACCGACTTCGTCGAGGAAGAGCGTGCCGCCATTGGCTTCGACGAACTTGCCGATATGGCGTTCGGTGGCGCCGGTGAACGCGCMCTTCTCATGGCCGAACAGGATGGATTCAACGAGATTATGCGGGATTGCGCCGCAGTTCACCGTGACGAAGGGCTTGCCCTTGCGGTCGCTGGAGCCCTGGATGGCGCGCGCCAGCACCTCCTTGCCGACGCCGGATTCGCCCTCGATCAGGATCGGGATGTTCGATTTCGCGGCGCGTTCGGCCAGTCCGATGACACGGCCCATGTCCGGGCTCTTGGTGGCGAGGTCGCGGAAGCCGAGCTGCCCGGAGGCGCGGCGCTTGAGATAGCGCAGTTCATGTTCGAGCGCGCCGAGCTTCAGCGCGTTCTTGATCGATATCTGCAGCCGCTCGGCGCCGACCGGCTTGACCACGAAGTCKACGGCGCCGGCGCGCATCGCCGAGACCACGGTTTCGATCGAGCCGTTCGCGGTCTGCACGATCACCGGCGTGTCGATGCCGCGCTCACGCAGCCGGGAGAGCACGCCCATGCCATCGAGATTGGGCATGACCAGGTCGAGGACCACAGCGTCGAAGGCTCCGGTCTCGCCATTGCCAAGCAGGGCAAGCGCCTCGTCGCCGCTCTCAGTCACGACGACGTCGTAGCCGAAGCGCTTCAGCATGGCGTCGAGCAGTCGGCGCTGAACGGGATCGTCATCAACGACGAGAACGGTGGTTGTCATGTCACCTCGATGCCGGTCGCTGCAGAATCAGTGTTCCGTTTCGGGGCACTGTCATCCAGAACGGTTAAGCCGCTCTTAAGCGCCGGCGTCGGGCAGCGGCGTTGATCGCGCGGCCTTGTCCGCGCATATGGGTAAGGATGGTTTCGCCAGCGAGGTGCCTTTGACATGACGATTGCTTTCGACGGGACGATCTCCGCCAACGTCGCAAAAAGCGCGGCGAGCAGCGCCGCCAAGACCGCGAAGGCGCTGGGCAAGCTGCCGGAATGGGATCTCAGCCATCTCTATGCGTCGATGGATTCGCCCGAGTTCACCGCCGATCTCGACCGCGCGCTGACCGACTCGCAGCGCTTCGCCGCACTCTATCGCGGCAAGCTGGCGGAGCTCGCCGCCCGTGACGACGCGAGCGCGACACTCGCTGAAGCCGTGCGTGCCTACGAGCGGCTGGAAGACCTGCTCGGCAAGATCATGTCCTATGCCGGCCTCATCTACTCCGGCGACACCACCGATCCGAAGCGCGCCAAATTCTATGGCGACACCCAGGACCGGATGACGACCGCCTCGACCGAATTGCTGTTCTTCGGGCTCGAACTCAACCGCCTCGACGAGGCGCTGCTGGCCAAGATCGCGGCCGAGCCGCCGCTGAGCCATTGGCAACCCTGGATCGAGGATCTCGCCAAGGACAAGCCGCACCAGCTCGAAGACCGGATCGAGGAACTGTTCCACGAGAAGTCGGTGACTGGGCGTGGTGCCTGGAACCGGCTCTTCGACGAGACCGTCGCCTCGCTGCGCTTCACGGTGAATGGCGAGGAGCTGACGCTCGAGCTCACCCTGAACAAGCTGCAGGATGCCGACGGCGCGGTGCGCAAGGCTGCGGCCGAAGCGCTGGGCACGGTGCTGCGCGGCAATCTGCGCACGTTCTCGCTGATCACCAACACCCTCGCCAAGGACAAGGAAATCTCCGACCGCTGGCGCAAATTCGAGGATGTCGCCGATTCGCGGCACCTGGCGAATCGGGTCGAGCGCGAGGTCGTCGATGCTCTCGTTGCGGCCGTGCGCGAGGCCTATCCGCGCCTGTCGCACCGCTACTATAAGCTGAAGGCCCGCTGGTTTGGCCGCGAGGCCCTCGATTACTGGGACCGCAACGCGCCGTTGCCCAAGGTCGAGCAGCGCACGATTCCCTGGACCGAGGCGCGCGACACCGTTCTCGACGCCTATGGCGCCTTTTCGCCCGAGATGGCCGGCATTGCCCGGCGCTTCTTTGACGAGGGCTGGATTGATGCGCCCGCCCGGCCGGGCAAGGCGCCCGGCGCCTTCGCGCACCCGACCGTGCCGTCGGTCCACCCCTATGTCCTGCTGAACTACCAGGGCAAGCCGCGCGACGTGATGACACTCGCCCATGAGCTCGGGCATGGCGTGCATCAGGTTCTGGCGGCGCCGAACGGGGCGCTGATGGCGCCGACACCACTGACCCTGGCAGAGACGGCGAGCGTTTTCKGGGAGATGCTCACGTTCCGCAAGCTGCTCGACGGAACCACCGATCCGAAGCAGCGCAAGGCGATGCTGGCGGCCAAGGTCGAGGACATGATCAATACGGTCGTGCGCCAGATCGCGTTCTACTCCTTCGAGCGCAAGGTGCATGAAGCGCGCAAGGCAGGCGAGCTGACGGCGGACCAGCTTTGCGAACTCTGGATGAGCGTGCAGGCGGAAAGTCTCGGGCCGGCGATCACGCTTGGACCGGGCTATGAGCCGTTCTGGGCCTATATCCCGCATTTCATTCATTCGCCCTTCTACGTCTATGCCTATGCCTTCGGGGATTGCCTGGTGAACTCGCTTTACGGCGTCTATCAGAACTCGGCCGGGGGCTTTCAGGAGCGCTATTTCGCCTTGCTCTCGGCCGGTGGAACCAAGCACCACTCCGAGCTGCTGAAGCCGTTTGGTCTCGATGCGCGCGATCCCGCTTTCTGGCAGATCGGCCTCACCATGATCGAGGGGTTGATCATCGAGCTGGAGGGAATGGCGTGAGGCCGCAATAGCGCTGGAGCGCGGGCATGGCTGAGGGTCCCCTGGTTTTCGATCGTGATCTCGTCCGCCGCCGCCAGGCACGGGCGGTGGCGGGAGGCTATCCCGATTTCCTGCTGGCCCGCGCCAGCGAGGATCTCGACGAGAGGCTCGCTGCGGTGCTGCGCCGCTTCGCATTGGCGGCCGATCTCGGCACGCCGCTGCCGGTTGCAGCACCCGTGCTGCGTGCCAAGGCCGAGGCGCTCTGGCGAATGGCGGAGACCGAGGGGGCGAGAGGCGATGTCGTCGGCGATCTCGAGCGCCTACCGCTCGCAGCGGCTTCGATCGACCTTGCCGCCTCGCTGCTCGCCCTGCACGGCGTCAACGACCTGCCGGGCGCGCTGATTCAGATCAGGCGGGCGCTCAGGCCCGATGGCCTCTTCATCGGCTGCCTGCTGGGCGGTCGCACGCTTCAGGAATTGCGCGAAGTCCTGCTTGCCGCAGAAGCCGAGACGACCGGCGGCGTGAGCCCGCGTGTCGCGCCCTTCGCCGATCTGCGTGACATGGGCAGCCTGCTGCAGCGCGCGGGATTCGCACTTCCGGTGGTCGACAGCGAACTCGTCACGGTGCGCTATCGCGACCTGTTCGGCCTGCTGCGTGATCTACGCGCGATGGGCTGGGCTAATGCGCTGACCGACCGGCGCAAGGCGCCGCTCCGTCGCGACACGCTGATGCGTGCAGCTGCGCTCTATGCCGAGCGTTTTGCCGATCCCGACAGCCGGTTGCGCGCCACGTTCGAGATCGTCTGGCTTTCCGGCTGGGCGCCGCATGAGAGTCAGCAGAAGCCGCTCAGGCCGGGCTCGGCCAAGGCGAGGCTGGCGGATGCGCTCGGCGTGCCCGAGATCGGGACAGGCGAGAAGCCGGGGCAATGACAGGGAGCAGCAGCCGATGAGCGAACGCGCGGTACGGCTTGGTCGCTCCCATTTCAGGCTGTTTCGCGCGATTCCGACGCGTTGGGCAGATAATGACGCCTATGGTCACGTCAACAACGTGGTCTATTACTCCTGGTTCGACACGGCGGTGAATGCCTGGCTGATCGAGCAGGGGCATCTCGATCTTGCCGGAAGCGAGATTGTCGGCCTCGTGGTCGAGACGGCCTGCACCTATTTCGAAAGCGTCGCCTTCCCCGAGACGATCGAGGCTGGAATTGCGGTCGAGAAACTGGGCCGCAGTTCGGTGACCTATCGGATCGGCATCTTCCGGCGCGGTGGCGAGCAGGCGGCGGCGCAGGGCCGCTTCACCCATGTCTATGTCGGGCGCGCCAGCCAGAAGCCGGCCCCGATCCCGGACGGATTGCGCGATGCGCTCCAGGCGCTCGCCGTATCGGACGCGCCGGGCTGATCTCAGTTCGGGACACCGGTTGGTGCTTTCGCGGGCGGAATAGGCGCGAATGCACGCCTGCATGGCATTGATCGGCGGGAATGCGTTGTCTCCGGCGGACAAGCAGGTTATGCCCCGCGCATCAGAGGCGGGCCGGGCGTCCGCGATCAGGGACCAGGCGAGCCGTGATTCCCAACGAGATCAAGATCACTCCGCAACTCGTGGCCGAGCACGGCCTCAAGCCGGACGAATATCAGCGTTTCCTCCACCTGATCGGTCGCGAACCGACGATCACGGAGCTCGGCATCGTCTCGGCGATGTGGAACGAGCATTGCTCCTATAAATCCTCGAAGATCCATCTGAAGACGCTGCCGACCAAGGCGCCCTGGGTGATCCAGGGCCCGGGCGAGAATGCCGGTGTCATCGATATCGGCGACGGACTTGCGGTGGTCTTCAAGATGGAGAGCCACAACCACCCTTCGTTCATCGAGCCCTATCAGGGCGCGACGACCGGTGTCGGGGGCATCCTGCGCGACGTCTTCACCATGGGCGCACGCCCGATCGCGGCCTTGAATGCGCTGCGCTTCGGCGATCCTTCGCATCCCAAGACCCGGCATCTTGTCTCGGGCGTCGTTGCCGGCATCGGCGGCTACGGCAATTCCTTCGGCGTCCCGACGGTCGGCGGCGCGGTCGGCTTCCACACGCGCTATGACGGCAACATCCTGGTCAACGCGATGGCGGTCGGCCTCGCCAAGACCGACGAGATTTTCTACGCCAAGGCGTCGGGTGTTGGTAAGGCGATCGTCTATCTCGGATCCAAGACCGGTCGCGACGGCATCCACGGCGCGACCATGGCGTCGGCCGCCTTCGGCGATGGCGGCGAGGAACGCCGCCCGACCGTGCAGGTCGGCGATCCCTTCGCCGAGAAGCTGCTGCTGGAAGCCTGCCTCGAGATCATGGCGGCAGGCCATGTCGACGCCATCCAGGACATGGGCGCAGCCGGACTGACCTGCTCGGCCGTCGAGATGGGCGCCAAGGGCGACCTCGGCGTCGAACTCGATCTCGACGCGGTGCCCTGCCGCGAAGACCAGATGAGCGCCTATGAGATGATGCTCTCGGAGAGCCAGGAGCGCATGCTCATGGTGATCAAGCCGGGTCATGAGGAGCCGGCCGAGGCGATCTTCAGGAAATGGGGTCTGGATTTCGCCGTTGTCGGCAAGACCACCGACACCTTGCGCTTCGTCGTGAAGCACCAGGGTGAGACCATGGCCGACCTGCCGATCAAGGAACTCGGCGACGAGGCTCCCGAATATGACCGGCCCTGGATCGAGACACCGAAGCTGGCGATCATCGAGGCGGCTGCGGTGAAGCCACCCATGTCGAACGCGGATGCCTTGCTGAAGCTCGTCGGCTCGCCGGATCTCTGCTCGAAGCGCTGGGTCTATGAGCAGTACGACACGCTGATCCTCGGAAACTCGGTGGTCACGCCCGGCGGCGATGCCGGCATCGTTCGCATCGAGGAGGGGCCGAAGGGCCTTGCCATGACCGCCGACGTGACGCCCCGCTATTGCGAAGCTGACCCGTTCGAGGGCGGCAAGCAGGCGGTCGCCGAAGCGTGGCGCAACCTTACCGCCGTCGGTGCGACGCCGCTCGCCATCACCGACAACCTGAATTTCGGCAATCCCGAGCGCCCTGAGGTGATGGGCCAGCTTGTCGGCTGCATCAAGGGTATCGGCGAGGCCTGCAAGGTGCTCGACTTCCCGGTCGTCTCCGGCAACGTCTCTCTCTACAACGAGACCAATGGCATCTCGATCCTGCCGACCCCGACGATCGGCGGCGTCGGTGTTCTGGCCGACGTGACGAAGCACGCGACTGTCGGCTTCAAGGCCGAAGGCGAGAGCATCATCCTGATCGGCGAGACCTCCGGCTGGCTCGGCCAGTCGGCCTATCTCGCGACCATCTGCGGCCGGGAAGAAGGCGCGCCGCCGCCGGTCGATCTCGCGATCGAGCGCCGCAATGGCGAATTCGTGCGCGCGCTGATCACGGGCGGCCGCGTCAGCGCCTGCCATGATCTGTCGGATGGCGGCCTCGCGGTTGCCCTGACCGAGATGGCGCTTGCCGGCGGCGTCGGCGCGACCGTGACGCAGCTTCCCGCGGGGCCGGCCCATGCCGTCCTGTTCGGTGAAGATCAGGCGCGGTATCTCGTCACCGTGCCGTCGAGTGCCGTCGAGGGGCTGCTGACCGAGTCCAGGGCGGCCGGCGTGCCTGCCGCTCTCATCGGCCGGACTGGCGGAAACGCTCTTGCGCTGCCGGGCGAKGCGCCGGTGGCGCTGACCGCGCTCGACAAGGCGCATGAGGACTGGTTCCCGACCTATATGTCGGCCAAGGGCGCGTAAGGAGACACGATCATGGCGATGGACGCGCACGATATCGAGGCGATGATCAAGGCGGCGCTGCCGGACGCGGTGATCGAGATCAAGGATCTCGCCGGCGATGGCGACCACTACGCGGCGACCGTGACCTCGGCCGCCTTCAAGGGCAAGAGCCGGGTTCAGCAGCACCAGATGGTCTATGCCGCGCTGCAAGGCCGCATGGGCGGCGTGCTGCACGCCCTTGCGCTGACGACGACGGTTCCCCAGAATTAGTAGAGATGACCAGCGGGCCTTGACCCCGCCTCAGGAGAGAAGACCGATGAGCGACGTCAACGCCCGTATCGACGCCGAAGTGAAGTCCAGCGACGTGGTGCTCTTCATGAAGGGCACGCCCCAGTTCCCGATGTGCGGTTTCTCCGGGCAGGTCGCCCAGATCCTCGGTTATCTCGGCGTGCCCTACAAGGGCGTGAACGTGCTGGAAGACCAGGAGATCCGCGAGGGCATCAAGGCCTATTCCAACTGGCCGACCATCCCGCAGCTCTACGTCAAGGGCGAGTTCATCGGCGGTTGCGATATCACCCGCGAGATGTTCCAGGCCGGCGAGCTGCAGGCGCTCTTCGAAGAAAAGGGCATCACCGTCAAGCAGGCGAGCTGAGGCTCGTCCGGACCCGTCCGCGGAGCTGCGTCGTAGCCTTCAGGCCGCGGCGCATTCCGGGTGGGGCTTGCGGATCCGTTCCTGTGAGGGCGGGTATTTTTCCAGCTTGTCGGCGGGCCTGATCGGCCTGCGCACCAGTTCGCCGCCGCAATTCGGGCAGGCGCCGTTGAAGCGCGTCTCGGTGCAGTCGGCGCAGAAGGTGCATTCGAAGGTGCAGATCATCGCGTCGCGCGCCTCGGGCAGCAGGTCACGGTCGCAGCATTCACAGTTCGGGCGAAGTTGCAGCATGGCATTCTCCAGACACGGCGGAGAGATCATGCGACCGGCGATGCTGCGCCGCCAGCACTTGCTGATGAGATCGATCAGCCCAGGCGATTACTTCACCAAAAGCCAGTCCTCGACGACCAGCGCATCAAGGCCGCTGGTATAGAACATCAGGATCGCATCCTCTGCCGTGTGCAGAATGGGCTTACCCATGATGTTGAAAGAGGTGTTGAGGATCACCGGAACGCCGGTGATGGCATGGAAGGCTGAGATCAGCGCGTGATAGCGCTCGTTGCGGTCGGCTGTGACGCTCTGCAGCCGGCCAGTCGCATCTTCATGAACCACGGCGGGGACGCGTCCGCGCACCGGCGGCTTCCAGACCAGCGTACGCTCCATATAGGGCTAGTCCTGGTAGTTCTCGAACCAGTCCGTGCCGTGTTCGGCGAGAATCGACGGGGCGAAGGGGCGGAAGGCCTCGCGATACTTGACCTTGGCGTTGAGCAGATCCTTGGCGTTGGCCGGGCGAGGATCGGCAAGGATCGAGCGGTTCCCGAGCGCACGTGGGCCGAACTCGGCCTTGCCCTGGACCCAGCCGACAAGCTTGCCCTCGGCAAGCAGCCGGGCCGTCACCGGGGCAACCTCCTTGGGTGCGAGACGCTTCAGGCGAGGCTCCCAGGCCGCCATGCGCTCCAGCGGCTCGGTCGAGACGCGCGAGCCGAGATAGGGCGTCATCGGGCCCTTCGGCGCGCGCCAGTCCGGATGCGCCTCGGCATGGGCGAGCCAGGCCGCCCCAATGGCATTGCCGTCATCGGCGGGAGCGGAGGGTACGAAGACCTGGCTGAAGCCGTGGCGGCCGACGATCTTGCCGTTGAACGAGGAGTTGAGCGCGCAGCCGCCTGACAGCACCAGATTCTCGGAGGGCACCAATGCGGCAGCTTCAGCCAGCAGAGCCGCCATCATCTCGGCGAAGACATCCTGGCCGCAGCGGGCAAGGTCGGCCCAGCCCTGGTCGAGCGCATCAGTGGGCCGCCGCGCCAGGATCTCGGCGGAGACCGCGCGTATGGTTGCGGTATCCGCGAAGGAAAGCTTGTTCTCCTCGATCCGATAGAGGCGTCGCAGCAGCGCCAGCAAGCCGGCATCCTGCTTGCCATAGGGCGCGAGCCCCATGATCTTCCATTCCTCGCCCTTCGCCTGGTCGAAGCCGGTCAGGTCGGTGACGAGGCCGAAATAGAAGCCGATCGACTCGCGCCCGCGGTGACGCTTCACCTCGCTGATCTCGCCATCGCGCAACGTAAGGATGGCCGAGGCCCCTGTCTCGCCCATGCCGTCGACGACGAGGCAGGCGGCATCGCGGAAGGGCGACGACCAACAGGCATAGGCCGCGTGACCGAGATGGTGGCCATAGCGCTTGATCCCGGTGACATTTGCCTTGCCGAAGGCGCGGTCGAGCCCGAGCAGAGTGCCTAGGCCGGCGCGCTGCTGGCCGAGATGCAGCGAGGCGATCAAGGCCCGCTCGGAGCGCTCCGGCACCAGCGAGCGGTTGAGCTCGGGGGAGAGCTTGAGCAGTTCATCGATCGTGAAGGCGCCGGTCCGGCTCATCTGCTCGAGGAACCCGGTGAACTCCCCGCTCCAGCTCGTCGCGATCTGTACCGGAGCGCCTGCCGGGATGTAGCGCTTGAGCAGGCTTTCCATCCGCGGTGCGGAATCGGGTTCGCAGTTCGGTGCGCGCTTATATTGCAGGTAGCGCTCGGTCGCCTCGGCGAAGAGCACCTCGCCATCGGGGCCAACGATCGCGATCGCAGGATCGTGGAAGGTGGTCGCGAGGCCGATCGTGTAGCTCATGCCGCAACGATATGGAGCAGAGCGCGCGATCAGGCAAACCGCGGCGGCTCAGCGTCCGAGCGCCGTGCGAATGAAGGAGAGCGCGTCCTGGCTGGCCCAGTCGGCAGGGCCCTGGAGCATCGCGAGTTCACAGCCCGACGGGTCGACCAGGAAGCTGACCGGCATGCCTTCGATCTTTTTGGCCGAGCGCAGATCCTGGAAGACCTTGGCCTCCGGATCGGCGTAATAGCCGAGCTGGTCGATCTTGCGCTCGGCAAGCCAGGTCTTCGGCTTCTCGAGGTTCCGGGTGTCGATATTGATCGCCACCACCGCGAAATCCTGGCCGCCGAGCTTGCCCTGCAGCGCGTCCAGCGACGGCATCTCATGCAGGCAGGGCAGGCACCATGTCGCCCAGAGATTGACCAGGACGGTCCGTCCCTTGAAGGCTGACAATGTTGTCGGCTGGCCGTCGGGGCCGTTGAAGGCGAGGTTTGGCAAGGGCTGCGGTGCTTTTGCAACCTCCACGGCCGCAAGTTCGCCGCGTGCCAACGGTCGCAGTTTTTCAGCGGTCGCTGCCGCCGCCGAGCATGATCCCGAATTGCCGGCCCGGCCCTGGACAGAGTAGAAGGCCGCGACGCCGCCGAGTGCAATCAAGGCGAGAGCGCCGAAGGCGGCAAATGTTTTTGAACGAGACGTCATTGCGCGTCCAAAAAGCAGGAAAGAGCGTCGTGAGCAATCGCATGTGGGGAGGGCGTTTCGCCACGGGGCCGGATGCCATCATGGAGGAGATCAATGCCTCCATCGACTTCGACCAGCGCCTGTGGCGCCAGGATATCCGCGGGTCGCTGGCGCATGCGGCGATGCTGGGCGAGACCGGCATCCTGACCCGTGAAGATGTGAACGTGATCAGCGCAGGGCTCAAGGCGATCGAGGCCGAGATCGAGGCCGGCACGTTCACGTTCTCGCGCGCGCTCGAAGACATCCACATGAATGTCGAGAGCAATCTCAAGGAGCGGATCGGCGCTGCGGCGGGCCGTCTGCACACGGCCCGCTCGCGCAACGATCAGGTCGCGACCGATATGCGCCTGTGGGTGCGCGATACGCTCGAAACGCTCGATCGGCAGATCGCCGACCTGCAACTGGCTCTTGCCGAGAAGGCCGAGGCCCATGCCGGTGCGGTGATGCCGGGCTTCACGCATCTGCAGTCGGCGCAGCCGGTGACGTTCGGGCATCACATGCTCGCCTATGTCGAGATGCTGGCGCGCGACCGCGGTCGTGTCCATGATGCGCGCGAGCGCCTCAACGAATGCCCGCTCGGCGCTGCGGCGCTTGCCGGCACCTCCTTCCCGATCGATCGTTTCCACACGGCCAAGGCGCTCGGCTTTGCCAGGCCGACCGCCAATTCACTGGATTCGGTTTCGGATCGCGATTTCGTACTGGAGACACTCGCGGCGGCCTCGATCTGCGCCATGCATCTCTCGCGTTTCGCTGAGGAGATCGTGCTGTGGGCGACGCCCCAGTTCGGCTTCGTCAAGCTCTCGGACAAGTTCTCGACCGGCTCCTCGATCATGCCGCAGAAGCGCAATCCCGACGCCGCCGAGCTGGTGCGCGGCAAGGCGGGACGCGTCTTCGGGCATCTTCAGGCGCTGCTGACGATGATGAAGGGGCTGCCGCTCACCTATTCCAAGGATATGCAGGAGGACAAGGAAGGCACTTTCGATGCGCTGCAGTCGCTCTCGCTGTGCCTTGCCGCCACGTCGGGCATGGTCCGCGACATGGAGCCCAACCTGAAGGTGATGAAGAACGCCGCGGGCCTCGGCTACGCCACCGCGACCGACCTTGCGGACTGGCTGGTTCGGGTTCTGAAGATGCCGTTCCGCGATGCGCATCACGTCACTGGCAAGCTGGTCGGCGTCGCTTCTGCCAGGGGCGTCGGGCTGGAGAAGCTGACGCTCGCCGAGATGCAGGACGTCGAGCCGAAGATTACCGAGGCTGTCTTCGCCGTGCTCGGCGTCGAGCAGTCGGTGAAGAGCCGTGTCAGTTATGGCGGCACGGCGCCGGCCAATGTCCGTCGTCAGGCCAAGCGCTGGCTGAGGCAGCTCGCCAAGGAGCAGCAGTGACAATTCGGGGGAGATGCCCGGGCACAACCCGGGCATGACCGCAGGAGATTCCCGGGGCGGCCCTGCACTCTGCCCTGGGAATGACGCTCCGTCGCTGCAAAGGCTCGCAAGCGCGCGCGCCTTTCGCTACAGTCCCCGTCACATATTGCCCGAGGATTCCCGTTCGTGCTGCACCCCCGCCTGAAACTCGGCCGCGCCATCGTGGTCGCCGGCCTGCTAGGTCTCGCTTTGACTGCCTGCGGCCGCAAGGGACCGCTCGAAGCGCCGCCGAACGCGACCAACGCCCTCGACCTGCCTGACGAGGACATCGGCGCGGTCGAGAACCGCGTGCCGGAGACCACGACTTCGCCGATCGCCAAGCCGCCGAAAGCGAGCCGCGCCATCGCCATTCCGAACAAGAGCTTCGTGCTCGATCCTCTGCTCTGAGATCCCGATGCATCACTTTGCCTATCGCGACGGCGCGCTCTTCGCCGAGGATGTCGATCTGCGCCGGATTGCGGCCGACGTCGGGACGCCGGTCTATGTCTATTCCTCGGCGACGATCGAGCGGCACTACAGGCTGTTCGAAAGCGCAATGCGTGGCATCGATCCCGCGGGGCCGGCGCCGCATGTCTTCTATGCCGTCAAGGCGAACGGCAATCTCGGTGTCCTGAAGACGCTGGCCGCGCTCGGCGCGGGGGCCGATACCGTCTCGGAAGGCGAAGTGCGCAAGGCACTTGCCGCCGGTTTCGCTCCCGAGAAGATCGTCTTTTCCGGCGTCGGCAAGAGTGAGAGCGAACTCGCTTTCGCAGTCGGGGCGGGCATCTTCCAGATCAATATCGAGTCGGAGAGCGAGCTCGACCTGTTGTCGAAGGTGGCGGCAAGGCTCGGCAAGCGCCAGGAGGCTGTCTTCCGCGTCAATCCCGATGTCGGTGCCGGCGGCCACGCCAAGATCACCACCGGCTCTGCCGCCAACAAGTTCGGCGTTTCCTTCGAGGAGGCGAGCCGGCTCTACGCACGCGCCGCCAATATGCCGGGTGTCCGGATGATGGGGCTGGCAGTTCATATCGGCAGTCAGATCCGCGAGACCGAGGCCTTTGAGGCGGCCTATGCCAAGATGGTCGGCCTCGTTGGCAGCCTGCGGGCGGAGGGGCACCGGGTCGACCGGCTCGATCTCGGCGGAGGCCTTGGAATTCCCTACGAGATTCCGAAGGATTTCGATCACGGTCCGAGCCTGATCGAGGATTACGCGGCCATGGTCGGGCGCGTCACCAAGGGGCTCGATGTCGAGCTTGGCTTCGAGCCTGGCCGCCTGATCGTCGGCAATGCCGGCATCCTGCTGACGCAGGTGTTGCATCTCAATTCGCGGCCCACCAAGCAGTTTCTCGTCGTCGATGCGGCGATGAACGACCTGCTGCGGCCGGCGATGTACGAGGCCTATCACGAGATCTGGCCGGTGGCCGAGCCTGCTGCCGATATGCGCAAGCTTGCCTATGACGTGGTCGGACCGATCTGCGAATCGGGCGACACATTCACCACCGATCGCCTGCTGTCGGAGCTGAAACAGCACGATCTGATCGCCTTCATGACAGCGGGGGCCTATGGCGCCAGCATGTCTTCGACCTATAATCAGCGCCCGCTGGTCGCCGAAGTGCTGGTCAAGGGTGCCGAATTTGCCGTGACGCGCCCGCGCCAGAGCTATGAAGACCTGATCGGCACGGATCGTGCACCGCCCTGGCTGGCCTGAGCCTGCGGTTCACGAAACGCGGAGCGGCCTGTGTGTGACAGGGCTGCACTCTGGCCTTGCCATATTCACGTGATAGCGTGCTGTTACTTGGTGGGGTTCACGCGGAGCGGGGGCGGCTCGGAGCGACGGCATGAAAGAGGCGCAGCGCCGCATGGCGCTTGATCCGATCGGGAGCATCCGCCAGCGCCTTGGCAGGCTGGCCGCGGTGTCCCGCGCCTCGCTTGCCTGGGAGCGCCTCTGGCCCCGGCTCTGGTTGCCCGCGACAGTCATCCTCACGTTCCTGGCGCTGTCCTGGCTCGGGCTGTGGACGCACCTGCCCTGGCAGGGCCGCGCCATGGGCGTCGTGCTCTTCTTGTCTGCGCTGGCTGCCAGCATCTGGTACGTTGTTCGCACGCCCTTGCCGTCACGGCGCGATGCGCTGGCGCGGCTTGACCAGTCGCTGCAAGGGGCGCATCGCCCGGCCTCGGCGCTGGAGGACAGTCTCGCCGTCGGTTCGAACGATCCGGTTTCCCAGGCGCTGTGGAAGCTTCACGTCGAGCGCCAGGGCGCGCAGATCGCTGGTTTGCGGGTCGCCCCGCCGCGGCCACGCATGGCCATGCGCGACCGGCTTGCCATTCGCGCCGTGCCGCTGCTTGCGGCCGTCACCGCCTTTTTCGTCGCTGGCCACGAGGCCGGATCCCGTATCTCGGCTGCCTTCGACTGGCGCGGTCCGTCGGCGCCGGTTGCCGCCGCCAGGATCGATGCCTGGATCGATCCGCCCGCCTATACCCGCTTGCCGCCGATCCTGATCGATTTCGCCCGGCTGCACGGCACCGCCTTCACCGCGCCGGAAAAATCGACCGTGGTGATTCGCATTGCCGGCAAGAGCGGCATGGATGTCGTGACCACGGGCCGGCTCGACGTATTGCCGCCGCCGCAGACGAAGGATGGCAAGCCGGTCGAGCCGGCCTCTGTTGCCGTGCTGGAAAAGCGCTACATGCTGGCCGGCAATGGCACGCTCAGGATCACCGGCAGCGGCGCGCCTCAGGCGACACTGACCCTGACCGCGGTTGCGGACCAGCCGCCCCAGATCAGCTTCGTCGAGCCGCCCAAACCGGTCAGCGGGGTGCAGGGCGGGCTGGGGCTGACGTTCCGCGCCAAGGACGATTACGGCATTGCCTCGGCCGAGGTCGTCGTCTCGCGGACCGGGCCGCCATCGGGCGGGCRCTCGCTGGTCGAGCCGCCGAAACAGGCGCTCAGCGTTCCGTCCTCCCCGTCCGGCGAGGAAGAACTGAAGAACACGGTCGATTTCTCGGCTCATCCCTGGGCCGGTGCCAAGGTCAAGATGGTGCTCGTTGCCCGCGACGAAGCCGGGCAGGAGGGCCGCAGCGAGACGGTCGAGGTCGTCTTGCCGCAGCGCACCTTCACCAAGCCGCTCGCCAAGGCGCTGGTCGAGCAGCGACGCAAGCTCGTCATGGATGTCGACGCGCGCAAGCACGTCCAGCTCGCCATGGATGCGCTGCTGATCGAGCCTGGGCGCTTCATGAAGGAGGCCGGCGTCTATCTCGGCATGCGCATGATCGGCGAAAGGCTGCGGCGCGCCACCAATGACGACCAGTTGCGCGATGTCGCCGACCTGATGTGGGGCATGGCGCTCCAGCTCGAGGATGGCGATCTCTCCGATGCGGAGCGCGATCTGCGCGCCGCCCAGGAACGGCTGCAGCAGGCTCTGGAGCGCGGGGCGTCCGAGGAAGAGATCCGCAAGCTGACCGAAGATATGCGGCGGGCGCTCGACAAGTTCATGCGCGAGCTCGCCCAGCAAATGCAGCGCCAGCAGCAGAATGGCGACCAGAACCAGGCGCAACTGCCGGAGAATTTCCGCTCAGTGACGCCGCGAGACCTGCAGAACATGCTGAACCGGATCGAAGAGCTTTCCCGGCGCGGCGACATGGCCGAGGCTCAGCGGCTGATGGAGGAGCTGAACAATCTCCTCAACAATCTCCAGATGGCGCGGCCCGGCCAGCAGGATCCGCGGCAGCGCGAGATGAACCAGGCACTCGGCGATCTCGACCGGATGACCCGCGACCAGCAGAACCTCCGCGACGAAACCTATCAGCAGGAACAGCAGCGTCAGAACCGGGCGCAGCAGGGCCGACGCCCTGGCCAACAGCAGGCGCGCCCTGGCCAAGGACAGCGTCAGCAGGGCCAACAGGGCCAGCGCGGGCAGCGTGGACAGCAGCAGCCCGGCCAGGAGGGCGAAGACGGCGAGGGCGAGGACGGGCAGCAGGGAGCCGAGGGTCAGCAGCAGGGCCAAGGGCAGGGGCTGTCACAGCGCCAGCAGGCTCTGCGCGAGCGCCTGCAGGATCTGCAGCGGCGGATGCGCGGCATGGGCGCCCCGGAGTCCGGCGAGCTGGGCGAGGCCGAGGACGCAATGCGCGAGGCCGAAGGCCAGCTCGGCCAGGGGCAGGGCGAGGGTGCGCTCGAATCGCAAGGCAAGGCGCTCGATGCCTTGCGCCGTGGCGGGCAGAACCTTGCCCAGCAAATGCAGGGGCAGCCCGGTGACGGCGACGGTACGGAAGGCGCCTTCGGCGAGCCGGATGGCCAACCAGCCGGCCGGCCTTCTGCACAGCAGCGAGGCCGTGACGATCCGCTCGGCCGGCCGCAGCGTCAGCGCGACTGGGCCGATGGCCGCGTGCGCGTGCCCGGGGCCGATGAAAGTGCGACGCAGCGGGCGCGGCGCATCCTCGAAGAGCTCCGGCGTCGGCTCGGCGATCCGTCGCGGCCCCTCGAAGAGCTCGACTATCTCGAGCGGTTGCTCCGGCGGAACTGAGCGCTTTCAGGCCTTGCGGGAGCTCGCGACCAGCGCCCCGGCCACGATCAGCGCGCAGGACGCCGCGAGCAGCCAGCTCGCGGCCGCATAGCCCGCGATCACGAGGATGAGCGTGGAGAGCACCGGTGCGGCATAGGAGGCGACACCGAGGAAGGCGACGTCGCCGCGCTTCATGCCGATATCCCAGCAGATGAAGGCCAGCCCGATCGAGCCGAGGCCGAGCCCGAGCGCGCCGGCCCATTCAACTGTCGTCAGCTCCCAGAGGGT
>NZ_JBFTRC010000019.1:0-70015 GCF_056399325.1 Allobosea sp. 01N443 | reverse complement strand
GGTCAGCACCTTCGTCGTCACGCTTCCGAGAACAAGGGCGGCGACGCCGCGCCGTCCGTGAGATGCCATTGCGATCAGATCGCAGCCACGCTGTGCGGCCGTCCTGATGATCTCGCGATAGGGATCGTCACTCTCGATCTGGACCACATCGCAGGGTATACCGAAATGCTTCGCCTCGCTCTCTGCAACCGCCAGAACGGCGGCTGTCTCAGCCTTGGCATGCTGCCTGTACCCCTCGCGTGTCGTCTCGAGTTGCTCGCTCGACACCGTGAAGATGTGAAATGGCTCTACGACGGTGAGCACGGTGACCTTCGCGCTCGCGTCGCGGGCAAACTCCATGGCGCTCAGCATGGCAGTCCGAGAGAGCGCAGAGCCGTCGATCGGGACCAGAAGATGGCTGTACATGGTTCCTCCCAATGTTCTTGGATCAGCTGCGCCAGGATCATGCCCGACGCCAGGAACGCATCGCCGCGAGACTTCGCGCTCGACAGGGAGACGCCCGCCAGCGCAAGCGCGGCCGTTCCGGACGTGCGAAGCTTAGCGCGCCGCAGTGTCTGCGCGTCGAGGCCGAGGACCCGATCGGTACACGACCTCGACCGCCCCGGCCGTATGGCGATGTCCACTGACAGGGCAACCGCGGCGACGCCGGGTATCAGGCCGCCTTGATCGAGATCTTCTTTTCGGCCCTCTGCGCTCCGACCGTCTTCGGCAGCCTGACCGTCAGGATGCCCTTGCTGAACGTCGCATCGATCTTGTCGGCATCGACGCCTTCAGGCAGCTGGAAAGCGCGTTGGAAGGAGCCGTAGCGGCGCTCGGACATATAATACTCCTTCTGCTTTTCCTCCTCCTTCTCCTCCTTCTTTTCCCCTTTGATCGTCAAGGTTCGGCCGGAGAGGCCGATTTCGACATCCTTCTCGTCAAGGCCGGGCAACTCGGCCGTGATCTCGTACTGTTTCTCCTTCTCGGCGAGGTCGATGGCCGGCGCGACGGGCCAGCCGGCACCCGACAGGCGGTGAAGCGCGAGGTCGAAGGGCGAACGCGTCACCGGAAGGCGCCAGCCGAACGGGTGGAAGTCGTCGAACAGTCGATCGATTTCGCGCCTGAGATTCTCGAACGGCGTCCAGCCGGTCTGCTGCGCGGGCATGGTTGCTTTGTCGCCCTTGATCGGCAACTTGGTTGCGGGATCAGCCATGACGATCTCCTTTGGAACGTTCGGTGGATCGCAGATACCGCCGCCATGTGCTCAGCCAAGCAGTCTTGCCAGACGGGCCAGGCAGCGGCACCACCCGTCGCATCCCCCAGGACCGCTTGCTTCTCCGCGACGGACCGCTTGGACGGTCCTAGCCCTGCGCCGGTCCGTCCGAGCGAGGCAGGCACTGTATCAAAGCGCGAGGCGCCCGCGATATCCTTGACGCAGCGGAAAGGGCAGCACGCCTGTCCAAAAAATACCGCCATGGCGGCCCCGATGGGCAGGTTTAGTCCAGCACGACGCGCGGGTGCCAGCACGTTGCCCGGCCTCTCCCATCGCCCCCCGTCAGCTTGACCGCTGCCTGCATGGGACTGCAGCGCAACGTCGCCTGATCATAGATGTCGGCCGTTCAGATTGATGCGACGCCGCTCGACATCAGGTCACGCAATGGCCAGGTGATCCTCGACCGCCGTGACGCCGGGTGCAGCCCAGGCCGCCCGCTCAGCGACGCCTCGCTCGTGCCAGGCCTTGACCTTTCCTTCCAGCGTTACCCGCCCGCCCGATACCATGACGCGGATCTGCCCCGCCTCGAGCTCCGCGCTGCGCTTCAGCGCGCTCTCGATCCTGTTCTTGACGTCGCTGGCTTCCACACGTGGCTTGACGGCGATCAGATTGATGACGCCTGCGACGCCGGAGAGCTTGCGCAAGGCGGCCTCTGCGGCATCGCGCTGGAAATACCAGTCGACACTGCCCGTCAGCGTGATCCAGCCATCCTGGACCTTGATCTTGACCTTCTCGTCCGGGATTGTCGTGTCCCAACTGATGAGGTCGACCGCGCGCTGCGCGATCTCGTCATCGTTGGTCTTCTTGTCGCTTGGGAGCCTTACCTCGATTTCCTGAGCGATCGCGCGCACACCCTTCACCCTCTGCACGATATGCTCAGCCGCCAGCTTTTCGGCATAGCTGCCAACATGTCCCGAGAGAGTGACCGTGCCGTTCTCGACCGCGACGCCGATATGGGCCGCGCTCACGCTCGGCTCGAATTCGAGCTCGTTGAGCACATATTCACGAAGCAACAGATCATTCATCGCCACCTCCTGATTGTTTGGAAATGCGTGTCGTCCGAGGCTGACCCCATTCTGGCCAGTTCTCGAAGGGCAACATTGACCTGGATCAAGAGGCCAGCCACGGGCTCGCAGCGCCCATCGTTCCTCCATGCCCGCTGCGTTCGTCGGGCGCCTTCAGAGACGTCCCCCGCGCGCGCCGGTCAGGCCTGATGCCTCAGATCAACATGCCCCCGGGGGCAGTGTCCTCGCCGCGATCGATCGCGCGGGCCTTGCAAATCCCAACGGCTGCCTAAGCGGAAGGCCACGCAGAGAGCCTCTGGTTTGGCCCGACCGCGTCGCGGTGCGAGACCGCGCTGACCGAAAACCGACCTCCGCGCATCGGAGAGGAACCAGGAACGAGCCCTCGGCGCGGAGCGGCTCTTCGATAAGCACCGGGACAAGGCGTCGTGCGCCGATGAACGGGGCCCGGCTCAGACGCGGCTCGAGACAAAGACCCTGAGATTTGGACCAGCGTACTGGCTCAGCTCCCCCTCGAAATCCTGAACCTGATCCTGATTGCGGCAGGCAATGAACAGCCCCCTGCCCTCCTCGAGCAGATCACACAGCTCCTGCGTAACAACTATGCTCTTGGACCGCATATAGAGCTCAGTCGCATCATAATAGAGCCATTCACAATCGGCATTGAACGCAAATCGACTGCCCAGATGGTTTCCGTAGCTCCCGGAACGAACCAACATGCAGTTTTCACGAGCATAGCGTATCGCCTTGGAAAGCTTCTTCATTTCGAATCTGTAATTGTTACCTCTGCGCCCACCGAATTTCTGACTGAAATCGATCAGGTCGCTGCCGGGATAGCGCTTCCGGTAGTGTTCCCACGCAATGGCTCCCCCGCGCTTGCCCGCCAGCATCGTCAGGTCGAACGCCCGCCCATCGTCGCTCACCGTTACGGATGTTTCGGTGAAGGCGCAGGTCACATGGGAGGCTCCGCCATGGACAATCGCGTTCTGCGCAATTTCCATGATGAGCACTCCCAGGCATTCCGGAAGGCCGCCATCGGCGTCCGCATCGGAGGTATAGCGCGACAGCCTCCTGACAATTCGGGGGCCGATGGTGTCGTTGATGTGATCGGTAATCGCGTCGCGGTCCTGGCTGGGCGGGGAAATTCGTATGGCTTGACCGATCACCGCATCGGTCAGGCGCTCTGCGTCCCGGCTCTCGGCAGGCGGCGGGATGGCTCCCTGCGCCTCAAGATCAACGATCAGAGGAAGCAGCAGGCCGGCCGCAGCCGCAGCTGCGGAGCGCTGCCGGTCTCGCTTGACCCCGTTGCCGGCATCATCGGAAATCCCCTTGATGAGGAACCAGGGCACTCCGAGGTCGGCGACGAAGTCATAGGCTTCCATCTCGCCGCCCAACACCTCCGGATACTGCGCGAGGACCCGGTCCCGGGCTTCATCCTGGMTAAAATAGGTTTCGCAGGAGGCGAGAATCCCCGCTCGAACCCCGGTCAGCCCCCTCTCCAGGAGCCGCTCGACGTGATCACTCAGGTCGCCGAGCGGACTTTCGCGGGGCGTGCGAAGCCTTTCCTCGCCCTGCTCCGTCATTCTCACGCGATTGATCGCCCAGACTTCCCTGGAGATGACGACCTCGCCAGGGGCCACCTTCGCCGGGTTTCCCCAGGCAAAACCGACGATCACCACGAGAACCGGCTTCGGAAGGAACGAGCCTGTGACGTACCGCGCCAGGCGCCCGATCGATTTGTCCCCCTGGGCACCAGCTTCGCCGGTCAGGTGAAGACAGAAACGATTTCCGATCCGGCCGAGCGTCGCTCCGTTATGGGGATGTTCAACTCTGGCGACCGTGCGTTCCTGGAACAGTCGCTCGACCGCCGTTCGCTCGACGGAGTTCGTCGTCAGGACCAGTACATAATTGTCGTCGAGGGCGGCCTTCGCACTCAGGAGATTGACCGGGTTCGACATTCACCACCGCGAGCAGCAACGGACATGCCAACTCTACGCGATCCGGGAAGGACGCCTCAAGTCGCTCTCCGCGCGGCATCGACGCGCCCGACCGGCAGGAACAGGGTCGCCGCCCATCGGGCGCATTCCCCACCTGCAAGGGACGAACCACAAGCCCTGCCGACCGGACGGCACGAGGATGCCCCTCCTTCAGGCCAGCGTCCCGGACCGCCCGAGAGTCGACGCGTTGCGCTGGCGCGGCAATCAATTGGGCTTCGTGGCGCCCCCGACAGGGTTGCTTTGGTGCATAGGCTGCCCGTCAGGGCTCATGTCCCGGCCGTAGTCGCGGTTCTGCTGGCTGTCGGCAGCAGAGGGCGGCCTGTTCGGCTCGGGGCGATTGGCGCCCGGCGCATACTGTGTCGCGCCGCTGCCAGTGCCCTGCTGCGGCGCCATTCCCGACGATCCCGAGCCAGTCCCGGTGCCCTCCTTGTGTTCCGGCCCGGCCATCGAGGGGGATGGTGCCGGCTGGGCCTGTGCATGAGCCGCGCACAGCAAGGCAGTCAGTGCCGTCCCGAAGAGGAACGCTCGCATGGGGTTTGAACTCATCGGATTCCTCCAGCGCGATTTCGCCTCACACGGAGGACCACAATCAGCTAACGTCAGCGCCGCGAGCAGGGTTCCAGCGGCCCGGAACCTGACATCGAGGCATGCAGAGGGCCGGAGGTTCAGCCAATGCCTGAGAACGCGTCCAAGCAGGATCTCGACGATCAGATTGCGATCGCCCGACGGAATATCGCCGATCTGATGGAGCAAGCCACCGCGGCCTCGGGATCGGGCGCGGAAGAGGCCATCGCGAACCGGATCGAGGAACAACAGGACCGGCTCAACACATTGCTGAAGCAGCGCGAGGCGATGGGATAGGACGGCGTTCCAAGGGCTTGTGCTGAAGGGCGGTTCGTTGCCACGCCGCTCCCAGTGCATTTTCAGCCACGGCCAGGGGCTGCTTCTCCCAATGCGGCACGCAGATCACCTGGCGCCGGAAATCCATGCGACGAGCAGCTGGCGTCATAAACCCGCCGCTCGCTTCGCGATGCTCTGGCTGAAGGACTTCAAGGCGAGCAGGCGCCCCGATGCCGGCGGCGGCGATTGCAACCTCCCCCGCCGGTCCGCTTCAGGGTCTGACTTTGCGGCCAGCAGCTACCATTGCGGCAATGGCTTGTAGCGACGACCGGCAACGATCTCGCGGACATGGTCGCGGCCGGCCAGTGCCTCGCCGCGAAGCCTGTCGATATCGATCGTCGTGAAAGCACCGTTGGAATAGAGCACCTTGCCCGCAACGATCGTGCTCGTGACCTCGGCCCGGCTGGCATAGCGCAGCAATTCGCTCGAGAGATGCTGCATCGACATCAGATGCGGACCGCTTCCATCCAGTACGACGATGTCGGCGGCCTTGCCGGGCTCGAGCGATCCGGCAATGTCGTCGATTCTGAGCACCGAGGCGGCCTCGATCGTCGCCATGTCGATGATGTCGCCGGCGGCGAGAAAATCCGCGTCATAGCCGGCGATGCCCCATTTCACGCCATGGATGAGCCAGGCAGCGCGCATGTTGACGAAGATGTCGTTGGCCTGGTTGTCGCAGCCGAGAGCGACCCGGATGCCGGCCGCACGGAAGCGCGGCAGGTTCGGGATCGCGTTGAGATTGGCGACGCATTCGACCGGGGAATGCGCCAGGCCGGCATGGCCGCGCGCCAGCAGCTCGATCTCCTTTTCGCTGGCAAGCACCGCATGGACGGCAACGAGATGCTCGTCGATGACACCGAGATCCGCCAGGCGCTCGACGGGTCTGCGGCCGAAGACCGACAGGCAGAACTCGACCTCCTCGCGGTCGCGCCCGATATGGACCTGGATCGTCGTATCGTGCCGCCGCGCCAGCTCCGCCCCGCCGCGGAAATAGGCCTCGGAGAAATTCATCAGGGCCGACACGTTGACGGAGCCGCGGATCAGGCCGTCGCCGCGCGGCGGATGGCGTCTCAGGAACTCCTCGGTGGCGGCGAGCTCGCGCTCGGCCTCTCCCTCCCGGGCCTTGTACCAGGAGCGGTCGGCGATCTGGCTGTAGAGCGCGGCATGGTGGAAGTCCTGGTCGGCGGCGCCGCGCGCCATGACGCAGCGTATGCCGGTCTCCTCGATCGCGGCGACGATTGCCGGCTCGTGGGCGGGGTTCAGCGTGCCCTCGCACATCGTGGTGATGCCGGAACGCAGGAGCTGCGCTGCGAGCAGGCGCACGGTCGTACCGGCCTGTTCGGCGTTCAGCGAGCGCTGCGCCGGGCTGTAAAGACGCGGAATCATCGGCAATTCGCCGCTGGTCAGCGAGCGCACGAAACATTGCGTGCAATGGGTGTGGGCGTCGATGAAGCCCGGCATGATGATGGCGTGCTCGTCGCCGAGAACCTGCTCGCAACGGTAGCGCGAGGCGATCTCCTGGCGCGGGCCGACTGCCAGAATACGCCCGCCGCGCGAGACGACCATGCCGTCCTCGATGACGGCCCGGTTCCTGTCCATGGTGACAATGCGACCGCGGACTCCGAGGTCGACGCTTTCCTGCTGCACTGACGGCTCCTGTATCGGGTTCAGAGGATGAAAGGCTCGCCCGGGCGCAGTGCGTCATAGGCTTGGGAAATCGTGTCCATATGCGTCATCACGGCCTGCCAGGCCTCGTGGGCATCGCGCCGGGCGATAGCCTCCGCGATCCGCCGGTGTTCGGCGCTGAAATGGGCGCGCCGCTCCGGCCGCAGCACCGCGCGGCGCATGGCGCCCCAGACGATCTCCTTGCGAGCCCGGTTGACGGTCTCGAACAGCTCGATCGCCAGCGGATTGCCGCAGGCAGCGGCGATCGCGCGGTGAAACCCCTCGTCGAAGACCTCGTAGGCATCCATGTTGCGCGCAGCCGCACAGCGGCGGCAGGCGGCCTCGATCTCGGCGATCTGAGCGGCTGAAGCGTTCACGGCAGCGAGCGAGGCGAGCGACGGCTCGAGCATCCTGCGCGCGTCGTGGATATTGCGCGGACTGCAATTGGCCACAGTGCCTTCCGTCGCCGCCTCGATCTCCGTGCGCCGGCCGCGAAAGGTGCCCCGGCCGACATGGCGCCAAAGTGAGCCGCGGGCCTCGAGACGCTCCAGCGCGTGCCGGACGGCATGCCGGGTCACGCCAAGACGCGCCGCAAGTTCACGCTCGGTCGGCAGGCGGCGGTCGCTGTCCTGAATGGTCCCCTCGAAAATCAACTCGATGCTCTCCTCGAGCGTCGATCTAATCTCATCGGTCATCCGCTGGCGAGTCATAATTGCAACCAATCATTTGTCTGGTTGAAAAGCAGATGCCTAAGCTTTGCGCCACATGTCAAGAAATAACGAGCACATACCCCATTGACAGCGCCTATCGTGACGTGTGGATTATCAACCAGACGGGACACAATGCGATAAAAATCGCAACCAATATAGCAACCAATCGATCGGGATGGAGATCTTCGACATGGCGGTACGGAACGGACTGGCTGCCGGGCTGGCGCTCTTCGCATGCCTTCTGCCCATGGCGGCGGCCGCGGGTTCAATCACGGTGGCGAATAATGGCGGTGCTGCCGGCGCGGGTTATCGCGACGCCTATTACAAGCCCTTCACGGCGAAGACCGGTCACGTCGTCGTCGACGATTCCTTCAACCAGGAACTCGCCAAGCTCCGTTCGCAGGTCGAAACGGGCAATCTTGTCTGGGATGTGGTCAGCCTGACCGCGATCAACGAGGCGACAGCCTGCGAAGAAGGCCTGATCGAGCGCATCGACTGGGCGCGCTATGTCGATCCCAAGGACTTCGCCGCAGTCGGCGGCTTCGGCCAATGCGGATTACCGAACAATTTCGTGTCCGGCTCCCTGGTCTACGACACCAAGCGCTATGAAGGCGGGGAGGCCCCCAGGACCTGGGCGGATTTCTGGGACGTCAAGAAATTCCCCGGCAAGCGCGGCCTGCTCTACCGCGCCGAGCAAACGCTCGAGGTCGCGCTGATGGCCGATGGCGTGCCACCGGCCGAGGTCATGACGGTGCTCGCGGCGCCGGGCGGCGTCGACCGCGCCTTCAGGAAGCTTGCCGAGCTCAAGCCCCATATCAAATGGTGGAAGAGCGGCGACGAGTCGATGCAGAACATCCTTACCGGCGAGGTCGTCATGACCTTCGCCTGGAACGGGCGGGTCGCGATCGCCAACCGCACCAACAATCGCGCGCTCAAGATCGAATTCGGCGCCGGCCATGTCTCAGGCAGCCAGATGATCGCGATCATGAAGGGCACCAGGAAAAAGGACATCGCGCTGGATTTCCTGGCTCTCGCCTCCTCGCCAGAACCGCAGGCGGCCTTCGCACGGACCATCGACTACGCGCCGGCCAATGCGAAAGCCTATGCCTTCATGAGCGAGGCCGAGCGCGCCACGCTGCCGGCCAATCACCTGCACCTCGCCTCGCTGCAAAGCGGCCAGCTCTATCTCGACTTCTGGCTCAACAATGGCGACGCGCTGCTGCAGCGCTTCATCACCTTCGCCGCCCAGTAATCCAGCCGTCCCCGGCACAGGGAGCCGTGACATGAAGACCTCGAAGGCCATTCTCGCCATCGGGCTGGCGTTTGCCGGACTTGCCGTCCAGCCCGCCACGGCCCAGTCGCTTACGGTCGCGAACCAGGGCGGCCAGCCCGGCGAGCTCCAGCGCAAGACCGTGTTCGAGCCCTTCACCGCCGAGACGGGCATCAAGATCAATATCGACACGTTCAACCAGGAACTTGCCCGCATCAGGACGCAGGTCGAGACCGGCAACCTCGTCTGGGATGCCATCAGCCTGAACCCGATCAACGAAGCGGCCGGCTGCGAAGAGGGGCTGCTGGAGAAGATCGACTGGTCGAACTATGTCGATGCGAAGGCCTTCGAAGCGGTCGGCGGCTTCGGTGCCTGCGGTGCCCCCTATCTCGCCTCCCCCGGCACGCTGGTCTACGATTCCGACAAGCTCAGCGGCGATGCGGCGCCCCGTAGCTGGGCCGATTTCTGGAACGTCGCGAAATTTCCCGGCAAGCGCGCGCTGATGTATCAGCCCGACCAGACCGTCGAAATCGCGCTGATGGCTGACGGCGTCGCGCCCTCCGACGTGGTCAAGGTGTTGACCGGGCAGGGGGGCCTCGACCGGGCCTTCCGCAAGCTGGCCGAGATCAAGCCGCATGTGAAATGGTGGAAGAGCGGCGACGAGTCGATGCAGCTCCTGCTCACCGGCGAGGTCAGCATGGGCTATGGCTGGCTCGGCCGTGTCAACGCCGCCAATGCCTCGAACAACCGCAAGCTGCGCATCGTCTGGGATGCCGGCTACACCAACGCGCTGATCTATTTCGGCGTCCTGAAGGGCTCGCCTCGCAAGGATGCGGCGGCCAGGCTGATCGCCTATCAGCTGTCGCCGCCCGCCCAGGCCCGCTACATGGAGCAACTCGGCAACCCGCCGGCCAATTCCGACGCGAATGCGCTGCTCAGCGAGGCCAGGCGCGCCGCCCTGCCCGATCCCAAGGCGCGCAACGGCATGATGCAGGCGGGCCCGACCTATATCAATTTCTGGCTCGACAATGGCGACGCCATCCGCCAGCGCTTCGCAACCTTCGTGGCCCAGTGATGAGCATGGCCGCGACATCTCATGAGTTGGCAGCAGCGCCGACGCCACGGACGGCCAGTCTCGCCGCCCAGGTCGGCGCGGCGGAGCGACGCCATCTCTGGCGGATGCTGGCGCTGCTCGCGCCGAGCGTGCTGTTCACCGCCTTCTTCTTCGTGGTGCCGCTGGCGCTGTTCATGTTCCGCAGCGTCGACAATCCCGAGGTGCCCGGCTACCTGCCGCAGACCGCGGCGGTGATGCAGGCCTGGTCGGGCCAGGGCGAGCCGGACGAAGCGGCCTTCGCGGCGCTGGCCGCGGACCTGCGGGCAATCCGCGACACCCCGGCGCTCGGGCTGATCGGCCGCCGGCTGAATTACGCGCTGCCCGGCTTCCGGGGTCTGCTGACCCGCACGGCGCGGCGCCTGCCGGCCGTGGATGACACCGCGACGAAGGCAGCCTTCCTCGCCATCGACGAGAAGTGGCGGGATCCGGCGATCTGGGGCGTGCTGCACCAGCAATCGGGCCGCCTGACGAGCTTCTACCTGCTGACCGCGCTCGACCTCGAAAAGGCGCCGGACGGCGAGATCCGCCGCGTCGCGCCGGAGCAGCGCATCTTCATCGATCTCTACGGCCGCACGCTGACGGTCAGCCTCGGCGTCACGGCGCTGTGCCTGCTGATCGGCTATCCCGTCGCCGCCGTGATGAGCAGGGCCGGCCCACGCGCCGCAAGCTGGATGCTGATGCTGGTGCTCGTGCCGTTCTGGACCTCGCTGCTGGTCCGCAGCACCGCCTGGGTCATCCTGCTGCAGAACGAGGGGCTGGTGAACAAGAGCCTGATCGCGCTCGGCCTGATCGACCAGCCGCTGGCGCTGATCTTCAACCGGGCCGGCGTCTTCATCGCCATGGTCCATGTGCTGCTGCCCTATGCGATCCTGCCGATCTACAGCGTGATGAAGGGTATTTCCGGCAATCACCTGCGTGCAGCCGCTTCTCTCGGCGCGCCGCCGCTGCGGGTCTTCCGCACGGTCTACCTGCCCCTGACGCTGCCTGGACTGGCAGCGGGCGGAACGCTCGTCTTCGTGCTCTCCGTCGGCTTCTACGTCACCCCGGCGCTCGTCGGTGGGCCTGGCGACCAGATGATCGGCTATTTCATCGCCTATTTCACCAATTCGGCGGTCAACTGGGGCCTGGCCTCGGCGTTGGGCGCCCTCCTCCTGCTCGTCGTCGCGGCGATCTATCTCGCGCTCGGCAAGCTCGTCGGCTTCGACCGGCTCAGGGTGCGCTGACATGGCCGCTGCAACTCACATCCCCGCCACCGAGCGGGCCGTCCTGATCGGGTCCCGGATCTTCACGACCCTGGTCTTCGTCTTCCTGATCGCGCCGATCTTCGTCGTCGTGCCGCTGTCGCTGACCGCGGGACAATTGCTCGTCTTCCCGCTGCCGGGGCTTTCCCTGCAATGGTATCGCGAGTTCTTCACCAACCCGCTCTGGACCGGCGCGCTCGCCAACAGCGTCTTCGTCGCCCTCGTCACCACGGTCGCGGCGACGACGCTGGGAACCACGGCGGCGCTCGGCCTGCACGGCGCCCGCTTCCGGTTCAAGCCGATCCTGGTCGCCCTGCTGGTGACGCCGATCGCAGTTCCGGTGGTGATCATCGCGGTCTCGGCCTTCTATTTCTTCGCGTCGATCAATCTCGTCGGCACCTATCTCGGGCTCATCCTGGCCCATATCGCGCTGGCGCTGCCCTTTGTCGTGATCACCGTGTCGGCGACGCTGCAGAGCTTCGACCCCAATCTGCCGCGAGCCGCGGCCAGCCTGGGCGCCTCGCCGCTGCGGACCTTGCGCACCGTGACGCTGCCGATCATCGCGCCGGGCGTCGCCTCAGGCGCCGTCTTCGCCTTCGTCACCTCATTCGACGAGCTCGTGATCGCCCTGTTCCTCACCAGCCCGCAGCAGCGGACCCTGCCGCGCCAGATCTTCAGCGGCGTCAGCGAGAATATCTCGCCGACGATCACGGCAGCGGCCGTGGTGCTCCTCGTCGTCTCGGTGCTGCTGATGCTGGTCATGGAGTGGCTGCGCGCCCGCTCGCAACGCTTGCGAAACCCCTTGGAGACCGCCTGATGCCCGCCGCTACCGTAGACCTGCTGATCGAAGGTGGAACCGTCATCGCCTTCGACGGACAGGAGCACCGCTATCTCGAGGGCGGCACCATCGCCATCTCCGGAGACGAGATCGTCGCCGTCGGACCGGGCTTTGCCGGAGAGGCGAAGCGGCGCATCGATGCGCGCGGGAGGATCGTCATTCCTGGCCAGATCAGCACGCATGCCCATATCGGCGCGCATGAAGGCCCGCGACAGCTGATCGACAGCGGCCGGCGCGACTTCATCCGCTCGAGCTTCCTGCATTTCCTGCCGGCGAGCCGCTCCGGCCGCCCCGGCTTCCTCGCTCCGCAGGATGCGCGCGCCTCGCTGCGCTATGGCTTCGCCACGCTGCTTCGGCAGGGCGTCACCACCGTCCTCGCCTTTGCCCCGGCCGGGCCGCGCGACGGCGAGCTGATGCTGGAGGTGGCGCAGGAATTCGGCATCAGGCTCGTCTGGGCACCGATCGTCGCCGGTGGTCGCTACTGGCTCGAGGATGACGGACGGGTCGTGCGCGAACTCGATGATGCCGCAGGCCTGAAATCGCTGGAAGCCAGCGCCCGTTTCATCGAGACGCATCGCGGCGCTCTCGACGGCCGGCTGTCCGGCGTGATCGCGCTCGACGAATATTATGTCTCGACTCCGGCGCTGAGGCGCGAGGCGAAGCAGGTGGCGCGCGGGCTCGGCGTGCCCTTCACCCTGCATTTCGTCGAGCAGCACCGCGAGTTCTTCGAGACGATGGGTGCGACGGGCAAGACCCCGGTCCAGTGCCTGGCCGAGGAAGGCCTGCTCGACGAAGCAACCATCCTGGCGCATTGCGTCTATATCGCCTCGCACCGTGCGGTCGGCTATCCGCTCGAGGACGACATCGCGATCCTCGGCGCGGCCAAGGTCAATGTCGCGCATTCCCCGGTCGCCTTTTCCCGGCGCGGGCTCGCTCTCGAGAGTTTCTCCCGCTATCGCCGGGCCGGCATCAATGTCGCGCTCGGCACCGATACTTATCCGCTCGACATGTTCTCGGAGATGCGGATGGCGTCGCTGATGAACAAATTCGCCGACAACAATCATGAGGAGGCGCCGGCAGAAAGCGTCTTCTCCGCGAGCAACCTTGCCGGCGCGCAGGCGCTGGGACGCCCCGATCTCGGGCGGATCGCGCCCGGCGCCAAGGCCGATCTCGTCGTCATCGACCCGCGCTCGCTCACCTTCGGCCCCAATCCCGACCCGGTCAGGGCGATCGTGCATCTGGCGACCCCGGAGATGATCGACAGCGTGATCGTTGCTGGCCGCCTGCTCGTCGAGGGCAAGCGGCTGCTGGTCGCCGACGAGGACGAGATCATCGACGCGGCCGCCCGTTCGAGCCGGGCCGTCTGGGACGGTCACGCCGCACATGACATCCTCGGCCGCAGCGCGGCTGAGCGCTTCCCGCCCTCCCTGCGCGCCTGGACGGAGTAGGCCATGACCCTCACCGCAACCGCACATCGCGACGCGCCTGTCCCCAGCGCGCCGCTCGTCAGCTTCTCGCATGTCCAGAAGAGCTATGACGGCCAGGTCCTCGTCGTGAAGGACCTGTCCCTCGACATTGCCCGGGGCGAATTCCTCACGCTGCTCGGCCCCTCAGGCTCGGGCAAGACGACGAGCCTGATGATGCTGGCCGGCTTCGAGACGCCGACCAATGGCAGCATCACCTTGCAGGGCCGCGACATCACCGCACTGCCGCCCTACAAGCGCGGGATCGGCATGGTCTTCCAGAACTATGCGCTGTTTCCGCACATGACGGTGGCCGACAATGTCGCCTACCCCCTGCGGGCGCGAAAGCTATCCGAACCGGAAATCGCGCGGCGGGTGGCGACTGCGCTCGACATGGTCAAGCTCGGGGCGTTCGGCAAGCGCATGCCGGCGCAGCTTTCCGGCGGCCAGCAGCAGCGTGTCGCGCTGGCCCGCGCGCTCGTCTTCGAGCCCGAGCTGATCCTGCTCGACGAACCGCTGGGCGCGCTCGACAAGCAGTTGCGCGAGCGCATGCAGTACGAACTGAAGCAGATCCACGAACGGCTCGGCGTCACCATGGTCTATGTGACGCATGATCAGGAAGAGGCCCTGACCATGTCGGACCGGATCGCCGTGTTCGACCAGGGCAGGATCCAGCAGCTCGCGACGCCGGAGGAACTCTACGAGAGCCCGGCCAATGCCTTCGTCGCGGGCTTCGTCGGCGAGAACAACAGTCTCGACGGCGTCGTCGTGGGCCGCAGCGATGCGACGGTCACCGTGCGCCTCGCCGACGGGGTCGAGGTGGTGGCGCAGTCCATCGATGCGCTCGCGATCGGGGACGAGGCGGTGCTGTGCCTGCGCCCGGAACGGATCGCCCTGACGCCGGGAGAGACCGAGAACAAATATGTGCTCGAGGTCGAACGGCTGGTCTATCTCGGCGAGGCGACCCGCGTCGTCTTCCAGCTCGGCGGGCAGGAGCTGATCGCGAAGGCCGATCCGATGCGCTTGCCCCAGGAGCTCGCGCGCGGCGCCCGGATCGAAATCGGCTGGCGAGCGGACGAGTGCCGCGCCTTTCGCAAGGGCTGAACCGCTTGAACGAGAACCCTGCGAGCACGCAGAGCACGATCGTACGGGGCCGCCATGTCCTGTGCGGCGTCGACGGCGACGACCGCGCCCGGATCATCACCGACGGCGCCCTGCTCATCGAAGCTGGCCGCATCGCCGAGATCGGGCCGGCCTCTGAGCTGATCGCCCGCCATCCCGGCGCCGCATGCATCGGACGGCCGACCGATCTCGTCATGCCCGGGCTGGTCAACGCCCATCACCATACCGGGCTGACGCCGCTCCAGCACGGCACGCCGTTCCTGCCGCTGGAACTCTGGCTGCCGCGCTTTCTCGGCTGGCGCGGGCTCGACCCCTATCTCGACACGCTCTACTCCGCGATCGAGATGATCGAGTCGGGCGTGACCACCGTCCAGCATCTGCATGGCGGACCGGTCGGCCCGCGCGCGCGCTGGCTCGATGCGCCGGACGCGATCATGCGGGCCTATGCCGAGATCGGGATGCGGGCGTCCTTCTCCTTCATGTGGCGCGACCGGAACAGGATCGTCTACGGGGCCGACGAGACTTTTCTCGCAAGCCTGCCGTCGCCGCTCCGCGAACAGCTCGCGGCGATCCTGGCAACGGCCCAGACCTTGGTCGAGACATTGACGGAGCATTTCGAAGCCCTGGCGGAACGCTGGGGCCAACCCGCCGATGGCATGAGCCGGGTCCAGCTGGCGCCGTCCAACCTGCAATGGTGCACGCGCGAGAGCCTGATCGCGCAGCGCGACCTCGCCCAGCGCCATGATGTGGGGCTGCATATGCATCTGCTGGAGACGCCGTATCAGCGCCGGTTCGCCGAGATGGACACCGACGGCTCCGCCGTCCGCCACCTCGCCGATCTCGGGCTGCTGGGCCCGCGCATGACGATCGGCCACGGCATCTGGTGCAGCGACGCCGATATCGCGCTGCTCGCCGAGAGCGGCACCTGCGTCTGCCACAATGCAAGCTCCGGGCTGCGGCTGCGCAGCGGCATCGCGCCCGTCAAGGAGTTCGACCGGGCCGGCATTCCGGTCGCGCTCGGCATCGACCAGGCCGGCATCAATGACGACCGCGACATGCTGCAGGAGATGCGCCTCGCCTGGAACCTGCAGCGCACGCCAGGCCATGCCTACGAACCGCTTTCCGAGGCGCGCATCTTCCGGATGGCCAGCGAGCACGGCGCGGCGACGACGGGCTTTGCCGGCCTGGTCGGCCGGCTCGAGCCCGGGCGTGCGGCCGATATCGTCGTGATCGACTGGGAACAGCTGGCGCAGCCCTATCTCGATCCCGACGCCGAGATCGTCTCGGCGCTGGTGCAGCGCGCCAGAACGGGGATGATCCGCGATGTGCTGATCGACGGGCGCCACGTGCTGCGCGACGGGCGCATCGCCACGATCGACAAGGAAAAGCTGCTCAGCGAGATCGAAGCGGCCATGCAGCGCCCCCCGAGCGAGGCCGAGACGGCACGGCGCGCCTTCGTCAAGGCGCTCGACCCGCATCTGCGCGCCTTCTACGCCGACTGGCCGCTTCCATCCGCGGCAGATGCCTACCGCAGCTTCAACGCGCGGCGCTAGTATCCGCGATCTCCGGGCAGGCGCTCGCCGAGGACGGCGGCGCCAGCAGGGAGATGCGCCGCCGCGCTCGTGACGAGGCCGAAACCGCTCTACGCAGCAGCAGCGGCCGTGATCTCGCTGTGGCGCGCGATCACCCTGCCCTGCCTGACAACCGTCCGGTTCGGCGCGCGCGAGACGATTGCGTCGGCGAGCGTCTCGCCCGTCAGGAGAACGAGATCGGCCCGTGCTCCGTCATGCAGTCCGTAATCTGCGACGCCCAGGGCCAGCGCCCCGCCGAAGGTGCAGCTGTCAAGCGCCAGCTCGAGATCGTCGTCGCGGCGAAAGCCGTTGCGCTGAGCGACCAGCATCGCGCGTTCCAGCATGTCGGCATTATTGAAGGGGCCCCATGTGTCGCGGACGCCGTCCGAACCGGAACAGACGATGACGCCGAGCGAAGCCAGCAGAGCAAGGCTCGGGCACGCCCTGGCAAGGGGCGCCGTCGTCATGATCGCGACCTGCTCGCGCGCCAGCATCTCGCCGAGACGACCGGCATGAGCCGGTCCGATATCGCCCAGGCAGAAGGCGTGGCTGATCATCACGCGCCCCTGAAGGCCGAGCGCCCGCGTGCGCTCGAGGATCAGTTCAACACTGAAGGCTCCGAGCTCTCCAGGTTCGTGCAGATGGATATCGATCGGCTTGGCTGAACGCTCGGCAAGGCCGAATGTCATGTCCAGGCTGCCGCGCGGATCACGGTCGATCTGGCTGGGGTCGAGGCCGCCGACGATATCCGCGCCGATGCGGAGGGCCTCCTCCATCAGCTCGAGGGTGCCGGGCCGCGAGAGCAGGCCCGCCTGCGGAAAGGCAACGGTCTGCACCTCGATCGTCCCGCGGCATGCGTCCCGTGATCTGAGCACGCCCTCCAGCGGCGACAGGCCGACATCGGTGTCGATCGCGACATGGCCGCGAAGCAGGGTCGACCCCAATTCCGCCGACCGGACAAGCTGGCGCGTCGACTGCAATTCCGGGTCGATCCCTCGCCGGCGCAGTTCATCCTTCTCCGCCTGGATCTTGTCGGCCAGGGCCGGGCCGACCTCGTTTCGGAACCAGGGCAGCCCAAGCAAGGAATAGCCCAGATGCGTGTGGGCTTCGACGAGTCCGGGGATGACGATCCTGCCGCAGCCATCCTCCACGGCGCTCCCTTCGGGCGCTGCAAGTTCGTCGCCCGTCGCAGCAATCGTGCCGTTCCGGATCAGGATATCCTGGGGCGGCGAGAGAGGGAGGCCCCGGCCTCGCCAGAGGCGGACCTGCCTGATGAGCAGAGAACCCGTTGGTGCGACCTGCATCCTATGCTCCGTCGACAGCAGGAGCGCCGCTCTTCGCAGCCAGGAAGCGCGCCTCCCACCAGGAGAAGACGATGTCGCGCAGCGCCGCCCCGTCGTCGTCGCCGTGCACAGCATGGCGCAGTACTTCGAGGCGTGCGACATCCTCCTCCGTCAGATCGATCTCGATCCGGACCTGCTGCAACGGGACATTGGTGAATTCCGGCTTGTAGGCCGGATCGCGGCTCAGTTCCCGGTCGGCCTTGATCGTCGGATTCCTGAAGTCGCGCGGCGTGCGCTGGCTGGACAGGATCGGCGTGCGCGGAACCCGCGCGAGATCCTCCTCCGTCGATTCGAGAATGATCACCTCGACCGGCTTCAGCGCGAAATTGCTCGTGCGCATGATATCGGCGCCGCAGACATTCGGCACAGCCAGAACATCCATCAGAGCCAGGAGATCGACATAGTCGCCGGCCCGCGAAGCCTGTCGCGTGATCGTTGCCGATCCGTTTTCGGTGATCTCCGTGCACATGAACAGGTTGAAGCTGTCATGCACGTCGTCCGGCGTCAGCCCGTATTCGCGTTGCGCTTCGGCCTGGATGTCGTGGCAGTTGGTGTGCCGTGCGAAGCCATAGGCGCTCTCATAGAGATAGGCGCTGCAACGCGGGAAGAGCACATCGTTCCGGCCGTAGGTATCTTCAAAAATATAGAGCATCGCCCGCTCGCGCGGCGGCGCCGACCAGAGGAACGTGCCCTTGCTGGGATTGAAGCCGTGCACCGTGCGCGTGCGCCCGCAATGCATGAATTCCTTGTAATCATGAAGATTGAAGCAGTTGAAGTCGACGCATTGCTGCCCCTCGATCTGCTGGATACGCAGAATCTGGCCCGCCCTGACTTCGATGGCCTTCCCGGTACCGGGCTCGAGCCGGATCCTGGCGACTTCCGTCCTCATTGCCGTGCGCTCCCGCCATTCGTCGTCGCCTGCTTCGCCGCAGCCTCGCGCAGCGCGAGTTGTACGAGCGCCTGCACATCGCGCTCCCCGGTCGCTGCGATCGCGCGCCCGAGTAACTCGATCTGCTGCTGATTGAGCTKAAGAACCACGCGACGGGTTGTCATTTGTGCCTACCGTTTTTGCCTCGCCACCGTGACGCTAGCACAGGATTGCATACAGTCACCCCTAAAAACACGCCACAATCCATAAAGGCTATTGCATGCAAAAACAGAACAATATCGTATGCATTTATTGTCGACAGTGCGATCCCGCACGACAATGGTGGAGGGATGGATGGGCCGTTTGCTTTCGATGGTGATGGCAGCCGCTTTCGCGGCGGGCGTCGGACATGCCGGAATGGGAGGCGCCGAAGCGCAGACTCTCAAATGGGGGTCGCMCCGCGAGATCGGCTCGCTGGACCCCTACTCCTACGGAGATACTTACGCCCTGTCGGTGCTAAACCATGTCTATGAGGGGCTGGTTCGCTACAGCGGCAAGCAGGAAATCGAACCCGCCCTCGCCACCGCCTGGACCGTCGCCTCGCCGACGCTCTGGCGCTTCACTTTGCGCCCCGGCGTCACCTTCCACGACGGCGCCCCCTTCAGCGCTGACGACGTTATCGCATCGCTGGAGCGGATCACGCATCCGACCTCGCCCATGCGGGGAGAGCTGCACGGCTACAAGAGCGCCCGAAAGGTCAACGACTCCGTCATCGAGATCGAGCTCGACAGCCCCAATCCGCTGCTTCTGAACGACCTGACCAATGTCCACATCTTCAACAAGGCGTGGCTGGTCGCGAATAACAGCCTTCTGCCCACCGATGCCGGCAAGGGCGTCGAGGGTTTCGCCACAAACAACACGAACGGCACCGGCCCGTTCAAGGTCGTCTCGCGGCGACGGGACACCCAGACAGTCTTCGTCAGGAACACTGGCTGGTGGGACAAGCCCGTCCATAATCTGGAGCGCATCGAATTCGTGCCGATTACGTCGGCGGCGACCCGCGTCGCGGCCATGCTGTCGGGCGAGATCGATTTCACAAACTCCGCTCCGCTCCAGGACCTGAGCCGTCTCGCGGCCTCGCCGGATATCAAGGTCCTGCAGGCGAACGAGGTGCGCTCGACATTCTTCGGGTTCAACTGGCGACAGCGGCTCGTGGAAAGCGATGTGCAGGACAAGAATCCGCTGCGCGACATCCGCGTCCGCGAAGCCATGTATCGCGGCATCGACGTCGCCGCGATCCAGTCGCGCGCCATGCGTGGCCTGTCTCGCACCACCGGCGCCCTTGTCGCGCCATCGATCCCGGGCTTCACGCCCGAGCTCGACCAGCGCCTGCCCTTCGACGCCGCCGAAGCACGCCGGCTTCTGACCGAGGCCGGGTATCCCAACGGCTTCTCCTTTCTGATGAACTGCGCCAGTGACGCACTCATCAACGAGGAGGAATTCTGCCAGGCCGTCGCCTCGATGTGGTCCCGCATCGGCCTGCGGCCCAATCTCAGCATCGCCCCGCGCAGCCAGCAGACGCCGAAGCGGGTTCGCGGCGAGTTCGACGTCGTCGCCTTCGGCTGGGCCAATGAGCCCACCCTGGATTCGTCCTCGCTGTTGACACAGGTGATCCACAAGAAGGACGCCGCGGCCGGCGTCTTCAACTGGGGCGAATGGGGCGATGACAGGATCGACGCCCTGAACGCCCAGGCCGCCGTCGAGAACGACGCCGCCAAGCGCACCGCCATGCTGACCGCGGCGATGAAAATCGCCAAGGATCAGCACATGTTCCTGCCAATGCATCAGCAACCCATGGCCTGGGCCGCCCGGTCGCGGATCACGTCCCTGGTGCAGAACTCGGACAACAAGCCGCGGATGTGGCTCACCGTCGTGAAGTAGAACCCGGCCCCGGTCAGCCCCGTGGCCTATCCGCCCGCACGCTGCTTCGCCATGATGCGCCGCGATCCCGATCGCGGCGCATCTCTTGTTCCAGGCCTACGCCGAGCCAGATAGAGCGGCCGTGCCCCTCCCAGGGTTCAGCGCCACCCCTTCGGATGGCGCCCAGAACCAGAACCTCCCTCCGGGCGGCTGACTTTTCGGAATGCGCCGCCTGCGGATAGCGCCTATGCGACATCTGCAGGACAGGCGCCGCCATTTTGGGTCAGTCTAGCGACGTTGCCTGCCGGTCGGCTCGCACGTTACTCACGGTGCCTCCTGATGAATAAGCACACGCCCTCAGCGGAGCTTTCGACGATGCCATTCGAGGTCGGCCAGCCCGTCCCGCGCAACGAGGACCCCGTGCTCGTGCGCGGCGAGGGCCGCTATACCGATGACGTCTCGCTGGAGGGGCAGCTCTACGCGGCCTTCGTCCGCAGCCCGCACGCGCATGGCGTCCTRCGCGGCATCGATATCTCGCAGGCCGAAGCCATGAAGGGCGTCGTCGCGATCTATCGGGGGGAGGATCTCGCGGGCCAAGGCTACGGCTTGCTGAAATGCGTTGTCGAGCATCCCAATCGGGACGGCAGCCCGATCAGGAAGCCCGCCCGCAACGCCCTGGCGACCGACAAGGTCCGCTTTGTCGGCGATCCCATCGCGATGGTCGTGGCTCGCACGGCCGTCCAGGCGCGCGATGCGGCCGAGGCCGTGCTGCTCGATATCGAGATCCTGCCCGCGGTCACGGCCAACGAGGATGCCCTCAAGCCGGACGCGCCGCAACTCTATGACGACGTCCCCGGCAATGTGGTCCTCGACTATCATTTCGGCGATGCCAGCAAGGTCGCGGCCGCTTTTGCCAGCGCCGCCCATGTCACGAAGCTGCGCATCGTCAACAGCCGCATCGTGGTGAACCCGATCGAGCCGCGTGCGGCGGTCGGAACCTATGACCGCAAGACCGGCCGCTACACGCTGCATGCGCCGAGCCAGGGCGCGTTCGGGATGCGCAACAACCTGGCCGCGGCAATGGGCGTGCCGGCGGAACGGATGCGGCTGCTCACCGGCCATGTCGGCGGCTCCTTCGGGATGAAATCCTCGGTCTTCCCCGAATATGTCGTGCTGCTGCACGCGGCCCGCCTGCTGAAGAAGCCGGTGAAATGGACCGATCAGCGCTCCGAGAGTTTTGTCTCGGACTATCATGGCCGCGACATGGTCTTCGAGGCCGAGCTGGCGCTCGACGCGCGCGGCCGGTTCCTGGCGACGCGCTTCAGCGGCATCGGCAATATGGGCGGCTATCTCTCGCCTGTCGGGCCGATGATGGCGACGACGAATATCGGCAAGAACAGCATCGGCATGTACCGCACGCCGCTCGTCGAGGTGCAGACCAAATGCGTCGTCACCAACACGGCACCGATCGGCGCCTATCGCGGCGCCGGGCGCCCCGAAGGCAATTACTTCATGGAGCGGCTGATCGATGCGGCCGCCGTGGAAATGGGGATCGACAAGACCGTCCTGCGGCGGCGCAACCTCGTCGCTCCGCAGCAACTGCCCTGGGCGACGCCGGTCGGGACGCTGTATGACAGCGGCGATTTCCCGGCCCTGTTCGCAGAAGCGCTCAAGGCGGCCGACTGGAAGGGCTACGGGGCGCGGCAGCGCCAGAGCCGGAAGGCCGGCAAGCTCCGCGGCCGCGGCATCGGCTGCTATCTCGAGGTCACCGCGCCGCCAAGCAATGAAATGGCCGGCCTCCATTTCGAAGCCGATGGCAGCGTGACCATCGTCACCGGCACGCTCGATTACGGACAGGGCCACTGGACGCCCTTCGCCCAGGTGCTGACGAGCAAGCTCGGCGTGCCCTTCGACAAGATCCGACTCGTCCAGGGCGACAGCGACCGGCTGATCGCGGGCGGCGGCACCGGCGGCTCCAAATCGATCATGGCGAGCGGGTCGGCCATCATGGAAGCGGGCGATCGCGTCATCGAGAAGGGCAAGCTCCTGGCCGCCCATTTTCTGGAAGCCGGCGTCGCCGATCTCGAGTTTGGCCGTGGCCGGTTCACGATCGCCGGGACCGACCGCGCGATCGGTATCATGGAGCTCGCGGAACGGGTGCGCATGACCCCCGACCTGCCCAAGGAGCTGCCCCGGAGCCTGGATGTCGATCATGTCTTCAAGTCGGCGCCATCGGCCTATCCCAATGGCTGTCATGTCGCCGAGGTCGAGATCGATCCTGAGACCGGGGAGGTCGCGGTGGTCAGCTATGTCATGGTCAATGATTTCGGCACGATCGTGAACCCGTTGATCGTCGCGGGGCAGCTGCATGGCGGCGTCGCGCAGGGCATCGGCCAGGCGCTCTACGAGATGACCGCCTATGACGAGGCCGGCCAGCTCATGACGGGGTCCTATATGGACTACGCGATGCCGCGCGCTGCCGACCTGCCCTTCTTCTCATTCGCCAGTCAGGGCAGCCCGACCGCGACCAATCCCGTCGGCGCGAAAGGCTGCGGCGAGGCCGGCTGCGCGGGCTCGCTGCCCTCGGTGATGAACGCGCTCGTCGATGCGCTCTCGCCCTATGGCGTGCGGCATGTCGACATGCCGGCGACGCCACAGGCGATCTGGCGGATGATTCACGGGGGGAAGTGAGAGATCATTTCGGCAGGGGGCCCGCCCCGAGCTGCTGCGCATATTGGTCGAAATGAACCTGCACATGCTGGAGGCGCTGATCGGCGAAGGGGCGTGCGGCTGCCGCGTCACGGGCTTCACCCGGGGCCATTCCGAAGCGCGCGCGGAAGGCGCGGTGAAACTGGGCGCTGTTGGAGAAGCCCTGTTCATGCGCGATCTGCGTGATCGAGCGTGATGGCGCGGCGGGACTGGCCAACTCGCGGAACGAGGCGTCGAGCCGCTTCTCGCGGATGATCGTGGCGACACCGCCATCGCCGGCAAACATCCGGTAGAGATGCGCGCGCGAGACCCGGAAGCGGGAAGTCAGCACGGCCGGGTTGAGGCCGGGATCCGACAGATTGGCCTCGATGAACGCCAGGATGCGCTGACGCAGGACGTTTCCCAGCACGGGGTCCTGAAGAGCGATCCCCGGCGCGTGACGAGCGAGGCCCGAGGCGATGAGGAAGATCGCCGATTCCTCGATCGCCCGCAGGTCGTCGTCGCTCATCACGGGCGAGACATGGGACAGGCTGACGATGAAGTCGCTCAGGAGGCGCGTGATCGGATCTCCGGTCCTGAGCACCAGGCCATGCAGGTTGCGCCCCCCCGCCACCCGGTCGACCCGCTCCCGCGGCAGGACCAGCGACAGCGTGGAGCCGGTCCGGACCCTGCTCCTGAAGGTCCGGGCGAGGTCGAAGACGCAGATATCGCCAGGGCCGACCGATATCGCCTCCCCCTCGCAATCGGCCTCGAGTGTGCCGGCGACGAAGAGCTGGACGAAGTACTGATCCAGCCCGCCCTGCAGGATGGTGCGCCGGTCCCGGCTGTATTGCTGCTGGTTGAAGCTGGTCGGACCGATCAGCAGTGCGCCCAGCGCCCGCGAGCGGATCGAGCCCTCAAGCACAGCTCCGCGATCGTCGGGATGCGCCGTCGTCTCGAAGAACGGGCGGGAGATCTCGCGCCAGAGATCGCTGCGCAGGTCAGGCTCGACCATGTCGGTCGACAGGACGAGCTCTTCCGCCGCCACCGGAGCAGTCGCCCCCCGGGCCTGCCGCATCGCTCGCTCTCCCCCGCCAAGATCGGAACTTGCCCCGCACGTTCGGAACCTGCCCGATCACTCCTAGGGTGATTTGCCTGGTGGAACCAATGCCGCCGACGCAGGGGCATAGGCCGTCCCAGGACGAGACGACGTCCGGACGATTGAGACGCAGCGTCATCACAAATGAGACGCAGCGCTACAGGCGGGCGCTCGCGAATATGCGATCCTGGCAGCGCGGCGGCACTGCTGGGGGGCATGTTGCGCAGCCTTGCGGCTGCGTGCGCCGCCTTCGGCACCTGACAGCAACGCCCCCGACATCACAGCGCTCCGGGGGATGAGGCCCCCGGCTTCGGAGTGGCCTATGCCTATCGAATTGACCATCCAGCCATCGGGAATCATGTCTGGACATTCCGCATTGCCGGGKCTCAAGCGGAGTGCCAGCGCAACGGCGATCATTCTCGCGCTGACGGCGGCCTCGGCGGCTTCGGCAGCGGATTATCACTACGTTGCGTCCAGCGACGCCCTGTGGGGTCAGTTTGGAGGCACCCAGTGGGGCGTCGGCATACCAGGCCCCAACGACCGGGCGATCTTCGACCTGGCGGGAACCGGATCCACCTACACCTGGGGCAGCGCACGCAGTGTCGGACAGATCGTGTTCCTGGCTCCCTATACCGGGTTTGGCTTCGTCAATACCCCAGTGTCGACGAACGGTCTCGTCAGTATCGGCGGTATCGACGGGCTGGGCGTGGTCAGCCAGGTMAATCAGGCGATCACGCTCAGCGAGAGGATTACGCTGACAGGCAGCCAGGAATGGCGGATCGACAGCCAGAGCGGCAGCATCAGCCAGCTTTCCAAATCCGGGGCGGCCGCCCTCAATCTCGGCGCGCAGACCCTGACGCTGAACCCGGTGCAGAGCGGCAATGCCTTCTACCTGAACAACCCGATCTCCGGCACGGGCGGCCTCGTCGTGACCGGCGCCGGCACGGTCTATCTCATCGCAGCCAACACCTATTCTGGCGGGACGGTCCTCAACGGCGGCACGCTGTCGATGTCCTCGGACGCCAATCTCGGCAGTGTCGCGGGAGCACTGTCCATCAATGGTGGCGTGCTGCAGATCACCGGCACCGGCTTCAACAGCACCGGGCGCACCATCAACTGGGGCGCCAATGGCGGCGGCTTCGACATCGCCGATGCCAGCAACAATTTTGCCGTCGGCCAGGCGCTCGGTGGCGGGCCACTCACCAAGCTCGGGGCCGGCTCGCTGACGCTGACCGGAGCCAACAGCTTTACGGGCGCGACGACGATCCAGTCGGGCAGGCTCGCCCTCACCGGTGCGGGCAGCATCGCCGCGTCCAGCGGCGTGCGCAACAACGGCGTGTTCGACATCTCCGGAACCGCGGCCGGCGCCTCGATCAGGACGCTTTCGGGCAGCGGCGTGGTCGCGACCGGGGCGCAGACTCTGACCCTGACCGCCGCCGCCGACACGTTCGCCGGCCGCTTCGAGGGAACGGGAGCGCTGGTTCTCGCCGCTGGCCACGCAAACCTCACGGGCGACAGCTCGGGCTTCGGCGGCGCCACCACGATCCAGGCAGGCGCGCTCTCGGTGAATGGCATCCTCGGCGGCACGCTGGCGGTGCAGGGCGGCCGGCTGCAGGGCATCGGCACGGTCGGCACCACGATGAACGCAGCCGGCGGCACGATCGCGCCCGGTAACTCGATCGGCACGCTGACCATCAATGGCAATTATCGCGGCAATGGCGGCAGGCTCGAGATCGAGACGGTGCTCGGCGGCGATGCCTCGCCTTCCGACCGGCTGGTCATCACCGGCAGCAGCGCCGGATCGACGCTGGTCAACGTGCTGAACCAGGGCGGGACTGGCGCACCGACCGTCGAGGGCATCAAGATCGTCGATGTCGGCGGCGCCTCGAATGGCAGCTTCACCCTCGCCAATGGCGACTATGCCTTCCAGGGGCAGCCCGCCCTGATTGCAGGCGCCTACGCCTATACGCTGCAGCACAACGGCGTCAGCACGCCCAACGACGGCGATTGGTATCTGCGCTCGGCCTATGTCCCGCCGGCAGCCGCGGCGGCGCCAGTCGGCAGCCCGGCGCGCACCGTGCCGATCCTGCAGCCCGGCGTGCCGGTCTACGAGGCCTATGGCCAGGTGCTGCAAAGCCTGAACGGCCTGCCGACGCTGCGCCAGCGCGTCGGCGACCGCATGCATGGCGACGGCACGGCCCCGGCGGGTACGCCCGAGAGCCAGGCGATCTGGGCCCGGATCGAGGGCGCCCATAGCCGGATCACGCCCAGGCTCTCGACCAGCGGCACCTCCTACGAGATCGACAGCTGGCGGCTCCAGGCCGGGCTCGAGGGACAGCTTCTGGCGAACGGCGCCGGCACGCTGGTCGGCGGCCTGACCGCGCATCACGGCGGGGCCACGGCCGATATCGCCTCGGTCTTCGGCCGCGGCAAGATTGCGACCAGCGGCACCGGCTTTGGCGGCACGCTGACCTGGTATGGCGAGAGCGGGCTCTATGCCGATGCCCAGGCCCAGGCGAGCTGGTTCGACAGCGATCTCAGCTCGACCACGCTCGGGCGCCGGCTCGCCGACGGCACGGGCGGGTTCGGCTATGCCTTCGGCCTGGAGCTCGGCCAGCGGATCGCGCTGAACGGCGCCTGGTCGCTGACGCCGCAGGCGCAACTGATCTATTCCAGGGTCACTGGCGACAGCTTTACCGATCCGTTCGGCGCCCGCGTCTCGCTCGGGGATGGCGACAGCCTGAAGGGCCGCCTCGGGCTCGCGGCGGACTATCGCAGCATCTGGCGCGACAGCGCCGGACAGCTCGTCAGCACCACGCTCTACGGCATCGCCAACCTCTCCTACGAGTTCCTCGACGACACCACGGCCAGCGTCGCCGGCACGCGCTTCAGCAGCGCCGAGGAGCGGCTCTGGGGCGGGGTCGGCCTCGGCGCGAAATATGATTGGGGCCGCTACTCGCTCTATGGCGAAGCCTCCGTCAGGACGAGCCTCGCCCAGTTCGCCGACAGCCACGAACTCAGCGGACGCGCCGGCTTCCGCATGAGCTGGTGAGCCCTCCCCTGAACTAAACGAACCCGAGAGGAGGACCCATGCGTCTTCGTGCATCGTCCCCATGGCACCACGCCAAGCGCGCCGCAGCCGCCACACTGGTCGCGGCGATGCTGGCGACACCCCAGTCCGTGCTCGCCTGCACGAGCTTCCTGATCCGGACGACCGATGACGGCGCCGTCTATGGCCGCACCATGGAGTTCGGGTTCGAGCTCGAGTCGCGCGCGATGGTGATCCCGCGCAACTACAAGCTGGCTTCGACCGGGCCGGGCGGAAAACCGGCGATGAGCTGGACCGGCAAATATGCGGCCGTCGGGCTCAATGCGCTCGGCGTCTTCGCCCTGGTCGACGGCATGAACGAGAAGGGCCTCTCCGGCGGCATTCTCTATTTCCCGGATTATGCCGGCTACGCCGACCCGGCGAAGACCGACCCGGCCAAATCCCTCGCGCCATGGGACCTGCTCACCTGGGCTCTGACCAGTTTCGCGACGGTCGCAGAGGTCAAGGCGGCGATCGGCGACGTCGCCGTCATCCATGTCGTGCAGGAGGCGATGAAGATCGCGCCGCCAGTGCATTACACCTTGCACGATGCCTCCGGGGCCTCGCTGGTGATCGAGCCGGTCGATGGCAAGCTCAAGGTCTATGACAACCCGCTCGGCGTGATGACCAACGCGCCATCCTTCGACTGGCACCTCACCAATCTCAGGAATTATGTGAAGCTGTCGCCCGTCAACGCGCCGCCGCTGAAGGTCGGCGAGCAGTCCTTCGCGCCGCTCGGCCAGGGCTCGGGCATGCTCGGCATTCCCGGAGATCCGACGCCGCCATCGCGTTTCCTGCGGGCGCTCGGCTATACGATGTCCGTCGAACGCAAGCCGAGCGGCCCGGAAAGCGTCCGGCTGGCAGAGCATATCGTCAATAATTTCGATATTCCGAAGGGCTGGATCAGGCTGCAAGACAAGGGCCAGGGAGACAAGCCCAGGGAGCCGCTGGAATACACGCAATGGTCGACGGTGGCCGACCTCGTGAACCGGGTCTACTACGTCAAGACCTATGAGGATCCGGTCCTGCGCGGCATCGACCTGAAGAGCTTCGACCTCGACGCCAAGACGATCGTCAGCGCGGCGCTGGTGCCGGCGATGACGCCTCCCGCCCTGCCTTTCGCCAAACCCTGATCAGTGATCGCGTCCAGCCAGACGCCGGCGGCCATGGCCGTCCGGCCGCCTTGCCGCGGCGCACAGCCTTCATCCGCATCTCATCGATATCGCCAGGGCCGGGGGGCCACAGCACCATGACGTCAGCGACATCCGGCAAGCGGCATCGCTCCCGCCGGACCAGAGCCATGATCGGCGCGGCCGCCCTGCTTGCGGCGGCGGCGCCTGCTGCGGCAGCCGATCTCACCCCTGTCCGCATCGCGCAGGCAGGCGCCCCCCTCGCCCAGAGCGACTGGTCGGTCACCCTCAGCCCCTATCTCTGGGCGGCCTCGCTCAACGGGGATGCGGCCGTGCTCGGGATACACCGGCATGTCGACGTCCCGTTCCGCGACACCCTGAAGAATCTCGACCTCGGGCTGATGGGCAATCTCGAGATCCGCCGCGGCGCCTTCGGCGCCTATGTCAATGGCGAGTATGTCGATGTCTCCAGCGACGAAAAGATTGCCTCCCTCAACATCGGCACCGGCATGAAGTCCTATCTGGTCAGCGCCGGCGTGTTCTACCGCGTCTATCAGTCCGAACTCGGCGGCAATACCGTGTTCGGCGCACCCCGCGTCTTTGCACTGGAACCGACGGCGGGCGCCCGCTGGACGCGCCTGACGGGCCGCATCCGGGTCGCCGGGCTGCATGTTTCCGACAGCGAGAGCTGGCTCGACCCCTTCGTGGGGGCGAGGCTGAATCTCGACCTGACCGACCGCTGGAACCTCTTCATGGAAGGCGATGCCGGCGGCTTCGGCGTCGGCTCGCGGCTGAGCCTCAACGGACAGGCGCTTCTCGGCTACCGCACCACGCTGGCGGGCTACAAGACCATGGTTCGCACCGGCTACCGCGTCCTGCACCAGGACTACCGGGATGGCGGCTTCCAGTGGAAGGTCACTCAGCACGGGCCGATCATCGGTGCGTCGATCGAGTTCTGAGGCCCCAAGGACCGCCAAGCACGCTATCGCGGGCGGGCCTCGCAAATAGCGTTCGTGGCAGAGGCGGTCCGGAAGATGTCGATGAAGAGGCTGTGAAACTGGCGCGGGGCGACGACAAGGCTGCGGCAGTGCAGCGGGTCGCCCTCGCCATCGATTTCCGTCGCGATGCAGCCGGCTTCGCGGGCGATGATCACGCCCGCAGCGAGGTCCCAGAGATCGAGCTTGGCGCCCGAGGTCCAGAACCCGTCGAAGCGCCCTTCTGCGACGTAGGCGATCTCGAGGGCGGCGGAGCCCGGACTCCTGATCCCTGAAACCTGCGGCATGATGGCTGCCATTTCACGCGCGGCTTTTTCCGTGTCGCCCTTGCCATGATAGGGGAAACAGGTGCCGACGACGGCATGGGCGAGCGAGTTGCGCTTCGAGCCCGTGAGGCGCTGGTCGCCGAGAAAGGCGCCCTCTCCTTTCGCGGCCCAGAACATGTCGTGGCTGAGCGGATGATAGGTGACGCCCGCTGTCACCTCGTCGCCCTCCATCAGGGCGAGCGACACGGAAAACTGCGGGATGCCGTGCAGGAAGTTGTTGGTGCCGTCGAGGGGATCGATGACGATCCTGCGACCGTCACTGGCGCCTGGGGATGCGCCGCTCTCTTCGCCGAGCACCGCGATATCGGGCAGCGTGTCCCCGAGATGCGCGATGATCAGCCGTTCGGATTCGATATCCGCGGCAGAGACGAAATCCGACGGCCCCTTCTCCAGGATCGGCGGGGCGGCGAGGCGGGCGAAATTCCCGGCGAGCGATGCGCCGCCGATCCGGGCAGCCTCCTTCATGCACTCGACGATATGGCTCCTGGAACGCGTGCGGTCATGCATGGCGAAGTCTCGACTGGGGATTGTGAGTGCTGCGCCCGGTGCGGCTGCGTGAGCCCTGGCCGAACACAGGTTTGGAATGCGGCATCGCTCGCTGTGTCAGGCGGCCGGCAGGGTTCGGTGCGAGGGTGCGATCCGGCCCAACGCGGCTGCGTGCAGGGCGGAGTTTGCCGCGGCCAGACAATGCCCGCCCGAGCGGATCGTCAGCGGCGCGCCGTCCCAATCCGTCATGACGCCGCCGGCATGGGTGATCACGGCGACATGGGCGAGGTAGTCATGCGGATTCTCGAAGCGGTCGATGGCGATGTCGATCGCCCCGGAGGCCAGCCGTCCATAGGAATAGCAACTGCCGCCATAGACGCACCAATGGACGGAGGAGCGCAGGGCCTTGAAGGTCGGCAGGCTGTCCTCGTCATAGAGTTCGATATTGCTCGTCGACATCACCGCTTCCGACAGGAGGCGCCGGCCCGAGGTCGTGACGCGCGCGCCGTTCAGCGTCGTCGGAAAGCCCTCCGCGCCGACCCAGCGTTCCCGTGTCATCGGCTGGTCGATGACACCGAGGATCGGGACGCCACGATGGGTCAGAGCGACGAGCGTGCCGAAGACCGGGATGCCGGCGACGAAGGCCTTGGTTCCGTCGATCGGGTCGATGACCCAGACAAAATCCTCGTCCATTCCCTGCGAACCGAACTCCTCGCCGAGGATGCCATGGCCGGGATAGGCCGCTTCGATGCGGCGGCGGATCTCGGTCTCGGCGCGCCGGTCGATCTCGGTGACGGGGCTGTCGTCGCCCTTGGGGATGAAGGCGTTGTTGTGCCTTGCCGCCTCGCGGATGATCTCGCCGCTCGCCTCGACCAGCTCCTGGGCGAAGGCAATGAAATTCCTGATGTCGCTAGTCGGCATGTCTGACCTGTCCGGGGATCGCTGCGCGRCTCTTGAGCGGGCGCTGGTGCTTGCTGAGGCTGTATTCGGCGAATTTGAAGCAACGCGTGATGACGAGCGTGATCGAGAGATAGATCAGCGCAGCCATGATGAAGATCTCATAGGGCGAGAACGTATCGGCCACGATGGTATTGGCCACGCCGGTCAGCTCCATCAGCGTGATCGTGCTGGCAAGCGAGGTGCCCTTCAACATGCCGATAGCCTGGTTGCTATAGGCCGGCAGCATCAGCCGCAGCGCGATCGGCAGCACGATCAGCCGCTGGACCTGGAAGGCCGACATGCCGCAGGCGCGCGCCGCCTCGATCTCGCCGGCCGGCACGGCCTGGATCGCGCCGCGCAGGATATTCGCGGTATAGGCGGCGGAATGCAGGGCACAGGCCAGCAGGGCGCAGATGAAGGGCTTGCGCAGATACGGCCAGAGAAAGCTTTCGCGCACGAACTCGAACTGCGCGAGCCCGTAATAGACGATGAAGATCTGGACGAGCAGCGGCGTGCCGCGAAAGAAATAGACGAAGCAATAGATCGGCGCCCGTACCCCCCTGCTGCCATTCGCGTAGAGAATGCCGAGCGGCAGAGCGAGCACGAAGCCGATGATCTCGGTCAGCAGCAGAAGCTGCAGGGTGACGACCGCGCCTTCGAGCAGGCGCGGGATGCTCTCGATCATGAGCGAGATGTCCATGATCAGACCCTCCGCACGCCGCGGTTCGCGCGGGTCTCGAGACATTCGATGATGAGGGAATTGATGATGGTCAGCGTGAGATAGATGACCGCCGCGAGCAGGTAGAAATGGAACGGGCTGCGCGTCACCGAGGTGGCGAGATAGCTGACGCGCATCAACTCCTCGAGGCCGACGACCGAGATCAGCGAGGTGTTCTTGATCAGCGAGATCCAGATATTGCCGAGGCTCGGCAGGGCGTAGCGCCACATCAGCGGCATGCGGATATGGATGAACAGCGTCAGCGGCGACATGCCGAAGGCCTTCGCCGCCTCGATCTGACCCGGCGGGATGGCGAGAAAAGCGCCCCGGAAGATTTCGGCCGCATAGGCGCCGAAGACGAGGCTGAGCGCGAACACGCCGGCCGCCATCGCCGGGATCTCGACATAGACCTCCGGTCCCGCGATCCAGCGCAGCATCGCCGAGAGCGCAACCGTGCTGCCGAAATAGACCAGCAGGATGATGAGCAGTTCGGGCGTCCCGCGGACGCAGGTCGTGTAGAAATCACCCGCCGCGCGCAGGAACCGCGACGAGGAGAGCTTGGCGAGCGCAACCGCCAAGCCGATCGCGAGGCCCGCCAGCAGCGACAGGAACGCGACCTGGAGCGTGACCATCGTGCCCCAGAAGAGCTGCGTTCCCCAGCCCTGGAAGAGGTCTGCCGTCATGAATCGGTCCTGTCGGGGCGGAGGTCGCGCTGGGCCTTGTCAGCCGCGCGGGCGATGCCGGGCGGCGGCTAGCGCCGCCCGGAGAGCGTCACTGAGTCCAGACGCTGGGGAGCACCGTGAACTTCCAGTACTTCTGGTTGATCGCCTTGAAGGTCCCGTCGGCGAACATGCCCTTCAGCGCATTGTTGACCTTGTCGAGCAGTTCRGGCTCGTTTTTGCGCAGTCCGACGCCGACGCCGGGGCCGAAATATTTGATGTTCTCGAGTTCAGGGCCGATATACTTGAAGTTCTTGCCCTGGGCGTCCTCGAAGAAGCCCTCCATCTTGATCGGCCCGGCCATGATCAGGTCGACGCGGCCGGAGACGAGGTCGAGGAGCAGGGTCTCGTAGTTCTCGTAGCGCGAGATCTGCACGCCGGGGAACAGTTCGGTGAAATAGCGGTCATAGGTGCTGGAGCGGATCAGCCCGACGACCTTGCCGTCGAGGGCCTTGGGATTGGGCTGCCCCTCGGCGGTGACGGGCGCGAGCGTGGACGATTTCGGGCCAACGAACCGGCCGGTCGACGAGCGGTAGGGGATGCTGAAATCGATGCTCTTCTGGCGCGCTTCGGTGATCGAAAGGCTCGCGAGGATGAGATCGAATTTGCGCGCCGTCAGGGCCGGGAGCGCACCATCGAGCGACTGGCAGACGAATTTGAGGTCGAACCCTTCACGCTTGCCGATCTCACGGGCGATATCGACGTCAAAACCCGCCAGTTCGCCGCTGGCGGTGCGGTAGTTGAAGGGTGGATTGGTGCAGTCGGTGCCGATCTTCACCTCGCGGGCGAAGGCGGTGCCGGCCAGCAGCAGCGCTGCGCCCGACAGGAGGGCGAGAGCGGTCTTTCTCATGGTTCTTCTCCTCAAAGAACGCGCTGCAGAAAGCGCCTGCACCGTTCCGACATCGGGTTGCCGAAGATCTGATCGGGGCTGTTGCGCTCCTCGATCTTGCCCTCGTGAAGGAAGAGCACCTCGTTCGAGACCTCGCGGGCGAACGCCATTTCATGGGTCACGACGATCATGGTCCGCCCCTCCTCCGCGAGAACGCGCATGACGCGCAGCACCTCGCCGACGAGCTCGGGGTCGAGCGCCGAGGTCGGCTCGTCGAAGAGCAGCAGCTTGGGCTCCATCGCCAGGGCGCGGGCGATGGCGCAGCGCTGCTGCTGGCCGCCGGAAATATGAGCGGGGTAATGATAGCGCTTGTCGAACAGCCCGACCTTCGCCAGCAGCGCCTCGGCACGTTCGATCGCCTCGGCCTTCGCAACGCCCAGCACCTTGATCGGCGCGATCGTAACGTTCTCGAGCACGGTCAGGTGGCTCCACAGGTTGAAGCTCTGGAACACCATGCCCATCCGGCTGCGGATTCGGCTGATCTGCCTGGCGTTCAGCACCGGCGGGCGGTCTCCGCTGCGCTGGAGCTTGATCTCCTCGCCCTCGAAGGAGATCGTGCCGGATTCCGGGGTCTCCAGCAGATTGATGCAGCGCAGGAAGGTGCTTTTGCCCGAACCGCTGGCGCCGATCATGCAGATCACGTCCCGTTCGCGGGCCGCGAGGCTGACACCCTTGAGAACGGGAAAGTCGCCATAGCTCTTGTGGATGACGTCCGCGGTGAGGACGGTCTTCGCCTCCGGTCGAGACACGTGATCCTCCCCTTTGCATTGCTGGATCGGCTCTGTCCGACCTCGATTGGCAGGGACGGTATCGGCGGCTCCTGGCCGCCTCAAGTACCAATTTTTCCAAATGGTACAGACCAATTGCGCCGAGCCGCTTGACCCTGCCGCCTGCGGGCGGCTCAATCCGACCCGGTGAAGGGTGAGGTGGCGACGCGCACGCTTTCGGCCTCGCGAAGGGTGCAACAGGACATGAATTCGGCCTTCAACTATCCGTTCTGGAATGCGCTGGCGCTGGAGCGGGACGGGCCGGAACCGCTCTACGACCAGATCGCGGGGCAGCTCCGTGCGATGGTCGTGGCCGGCGCCATCCCCCGCGGAGCACGGCTGCCACCGCAGCGAAAGCTCTCGGACGAACTCGATGTCTCCCGCTCGACGATCGTGCTCGCCTATGCCCGCCTGAAGAACGAGGGCTATGCGCATGGCCGCACCGGCGCTGGGACCTATATCGAGACCGACCTGCCGGAGGATCTGCACCGCCGCCTGGACGCCCCGGCCCCAGCCGGGCCGCCGCGGCAGCCGCGCATCCTGGCAAGGCGTGGCAGCGCGCTGATGGGCCTGCCGCTCCCGAGCGAGCGTGAGCTCGGCTACGATCTCAGCCCCCTGCTCCCGGCGCTCGACGAATTGCCGTTCAGCGACATCCGCCGCAGCACCGCCGAATACTGGGGCTCTGAGCCCTGGCCCCAGTTCAGCTTCAGCGAGCGCCTCGGGCTCCCGGCCCTGCGTCAGCAGATCGCCAAATATCTCGGCGAATACGAGGGCGTGCCCTGCGCGGCCGAGCAGATCGCGGTCGTCGCCAGCACGACACAGGCCTTCATCCTTCTCGCCCAGCTGCTGCTCGACCCAGGCGACGGCGTCATCGTCGAGGATCCGGGCTATCCGACCCGGGTCGCCGCGCTCGTGGCGAATGGTGCCCGCGTCCTGCCGCATGCGGTCGATCATGACGGGCTCTGCGTCGATCGCTTCAGCGCGGAGACTGAGACCGCCCGGATGGTGATCGCCTCGCCGACCAATCAGTTTCCCTACGGCTCGACGATGCCGATGGCGCGCCGGCTTTCGMTGCTGGCCTGGGCCCGCGCACGGGACGCCTGGGTGATCGAGTATGATTACAGCAGCCCGATCGGCATCAACCGCCAGCCCCTGGCTTCCCTGCTGTCGCTCGATACCGACCAGCGCGTCATCTTCATCGGCAACATCAACCGGATCTTCTCCCCGTCGCTCGGCCTGACCTATCTGGTCCTGCCCCCCGATCTGGTCGAGCTGTTCTACCGGGCCAAGCTGGTCTTCTCCTGCTATCTGCCGCCGCCGCTGCAGCAGATGGTGGCCGATATCATGGGCCGGGGCGTGCTGGCCCGGCATGTCAGGCGGATGCGGCTTCTGTATCGCGAGCGGGCGGCCATCCTCGTCGGAGCCCTGCGTGAGGCGCTCAGCGATCGGCTGGTCATTCCCGAGGTGACGGCGGGGTTGCATCTGACCGCCCATGCGCGCGGCCCGCTCGACGACCGCGCGGTCACCGATGCCGCCCGGCAGCGCGGCATCGATGTGCCGGCCCTGTCCCGCTACCGGCTGCAGAGCCAGGAGGCGACGGGGTTCATCTTCGGCTTCGGCAATACCGCGCCCGAGCGCATTCCGCCGGCGGTGCGGCGCTTTGCCGAGATCGTGGCGGCGACCTAGCGTGGCCGTGGCGAAGAATTTGAAATTTGACGCCGGGGCTCGAAGAAGCACCGGCCTGGGGGAGAACGAGATGATCGATGAGAATGGATTGGCGCAGCGCTTGATGCGCGAGCACGAGGAACAGGTGCGCTTCCGCCCGTTCGCGGCGGCGAGCGGCATCGCTTCGCTCGAGGACGCCTACAGGGTGCAGGACCGCTATGTCTCGCTGCTGCAAACCCGGTTCGGTGACGGGATCGGCTACAAGATCGGCCTGACCTCGCAGCGCATGCAGACGATGTGCGGCATCGACCAGCCGATCGCCGGGGTCGTCCTGGCCGACCGGCTGCACCATTCCGGCGCGAAGGTCGCAATCTCCGGCTATGGGCGGATCGGTCTCGAATTCGAGATCGCCGTGCGCCTAGCGAACGATCTTCCCGTCGGCGGCCCCGCCTTCACGCCCGAAACCGTCGCTGCCCATGTCGGCGGCGTCTGCGCCGCAATCGAGATCGTCGACGACCGCGCCGCCGACTATGCCGAGCTCGACGTGCTCTCGCTCGTCGCCGACAATTCCTGGAACGGCGGCATCGTCCTCTCCGAATTCCGCAGCGCGTGGCCCGCGCTGGATGCGGTCACCGGCGTGGTCCACCGCAATGGCGTCGAGATCGACCGCGGCCACGGACGGGACGTGCTCGGCCACCCCTTCTCGCCCCTGGCCTGGCTGGCGAATGCGCTGGCGGCCAAGGGCCGGACGCTACGTGCCGGCGATGTGGTCATGACCGGCAGCCTGGTCACCACCCGCTTTCCGACCGAGACGGAAACCTACACTTTCGCGTTGGACGGCATCGGAGCCGTCGAACTCACTGTCGAAGCCGGCAAACCTGGCTGAAACAGGTTTGCTCCCGCCCCCTCTCCTTGCAGGCGTTTGTACCGTCGTGGCTGACTGGAAAGCCCCCGGTGCAGACTGTAAGCAAGAGCCATGGCGCAGCAGGACCATGATCTCTGTGTCCCGATCGATGCCGGACTTGTTCGACGATTGATCGCCGCACAATTCCCCGCATGGGCTGACCTGCCCATCGAGCCAATCGAGCCGGGCGGCTGGGACAATCGTACCTTTCGTCTGGGCGATCAGATGTCGGTCCGCCTGCCGAGTGCGGCTGCCTATGCGCCTCAGGTCGAAAAGGAGCGCCGCTGGCTGCCAAAGCTGGCGCCTCACCTCCCATTGCCGATCCCCGCGCCACTTGCCCTGGGCGCTCCAGCGGAGGCCTACCCGTGGCCATGGTCCGTCTATCGCTGGCTTGACGGCGAGCCAGCCGCGACCAACCCGATTGCCGATCTCACGCAGTTCGCCCGCTCGCTTGCCGGGTTTCTCGGCGCCCTTCAGCGCATCGACGCGACTGGCGGGCCGGCGGCGGGGCAACATAATTTTCATCGGGGTGGCAGGCTGGCGGTCTATGATGCAGAAGCCCGGGCTGCGCTTGCAGCGCTTGGGTGCCGCACCGACATCGCTGCGGCCGAGAGCGTATGGGCCGCCGCGCTCGGTTCGCAGTGGCGCGGCCCGCCTGTCTGGGTCCATGGCGATATTGCCCTTGGCAACCTGCTCATCAGGAATGGCAAGCTCTTTGCCGTGATCGACTTCGGGAGTTCGGGGGTCGGCGACCCTGCCTGCGACCTCGCGATCGCGTGGACGGAGTTTACCGGAGCGAGCCGCGACATGTTCCGTGCCGCGCTTTCCCTCGACGACGACACCTGGGCCCGCGCCCGCGGCTGGGCCCTGTGGAAGGCGCTGATCACGGTTGCCGGCCACGATCGCAACCAGCGCGATGCGGACAAATCATGGCAGGTGATCGAGCGCGTATTGGCGGACCACCGGCAGTTCGACGGCAAATAGGTGAACCCGAACATCCCCGCCGGGAGCGCGCCTCTCCGGGCTTATCCCGGCCGGCGGTTTGATCCATGGGATCCGCCGCTGTCCAGGCCATCCAGGCAATCTTCGAGCTGCCGAAGCAGGCTTTGCAATTCGGCAAGACGCTCGCTGCCGTAACGTCCCGTGATCTCGCGATAGATCGCCTCGGACTCGACGCCGGCCCGCTCGATCAGCTCAAGACCCAGCGGCGAGATCGAGACGAGCCCCCGGCGCAGATCGGCCTGCGAGGTGCGCCGCAGGATGAGGCCGCGTTCGTCGAGGTCCTTCAGGATGCGCGAAAGACTGGGCGCGAGCAGGAACGTGTCCTCCGCCAGCGCCGTCACCTCGATCGTGTTCACGGCCGTCAGGGCGCGCAGAACGCGCCACTGCTGCTCCGTCATGCCGAAATGCCGAAGGCTGGCACGGAAATGGCGCATCACCGCTTCCCGGGCCCGCAGCAGGGACATCGGCAGGGATTTGGAGAAATGGCGCAGGCGCACGCGCGCTGCCGGCTGCCCGGTTTCGGCAGGCAGGTCCAGGCCCTCGGCTGGCGTCCGGTCGCTCATCAATCCCCCCGCTGCCAGGAATGGCCTGGCCAGCCCCATTTTCCGGCCTGCCGAGTCGCCCTTTTCAGGCCGACATCTTCTCTGGAATACCGCGCTGCTTCAAATACTCGCGGTAATTGCTCGTCTTGAAATTGACCGTCTCATCGGCCTCTTCCATCTGCACGGAAATGCCGAGGGGCCGCGACGCGCTGACCGKGGCGAGCAGCGCCTTCACCGCCTCGAACACCCGGCTGCCCGCCGTCTTGCGGTCGGCCTCGGAGCGCCCGGCCGCGATCCGCAGCAGGACATGCACGAACGCGTTATCGGGGTGACCGTCGACGATGAGATAGTTCGCGACGGGCACGCCGCGCGTGCGCGCCCCGGCGAAGGGGAAGATGCTGCCGTCGCCGATCAGGGCATCCTGCACGGTCTTCAGCAGCGCGGGCACGTCGACGCTGGCTTCGAGATTGGTCGAATACTCGACCCAGATATGAGGCATGGATACGATCCGTTGCTGGATTAGCGGAGGGCGGCAGCGGCGGCAGTGATGCCGGCACCGACTGAGGGGACGGGGTGACCGAGCGCAACAAGCGTGCGTTCGAGAAAATGCAGGTCGGTCAGGATATCGGCTTCGCTGATCTGGCCCATCGTGCCGATGCGGATGACCCTGCCGCTCAGCCGGTTGCGCGCACCGGCGATCATCGTGTTGTAGGTCTCGTTGAGGTGCTTGACGATCGCCCCGCCCGTCAGGGGCTCGGGCACCGACGCGACGACAACGGTCTGGGAGGCCACGGCAGGATCACCGAAAGCCGGCAGGCCAAGCGCGACACAGCCGGCGCGGAGCGCGCCCGAGAGCCGCTCGTGCCGCGCGAAGACCTGCGGCAGCCCCTCCTCGTGAATCATCTTCAGCGCCTCGTGCAGGCCAAAGAGCAACGAGACCGGGCAGGTGAAGGCGGTCTCCTGGTTGTCGACGACGGCCAGCGCCTTGCGCATGTCCCAGTAGAAGCGCGGGCAGCGGTCGGTGCGCTCGATGACCTTGCGGGCCTTGTCGCTGACGCTGGCGAGGCCGAGGCCGGGCGGGCACATCAGCGCCTTCTGCGAGCCGGTGACGACGATGTCGACGCCCCACTCGTCCTGGCGCAGCTCCATGCCGCCGAGCCCGCTGATCGAGTCGACGAGGAACAGCGTCTCGCGCTCGCGCAGGAGCGCGCCGATGCCGGCAAGATCGGTCACCGCACCGGTCGAGCTCTCGTTATGGACAGCGATCACGGCGCGGTACTCGGCCTTGTCGAGCTCGGCGGCGACCCGCGCCGGGGTCGGCGCATGCCCCCATTCGCTCTCGATGACGTCGACCTGCGCGCCCAGTGCCCGCGCGATCTGGGCATAGCGCTCGCTGAACTGGCCGTGGACCAGCGCCAGCACTTTCTCGCCGGGAGCGAGAATATTGACGAGGCTCGCCTCCATCACGCCGGTTCCGGAGCTGCCGAAGACCAGCACCGGCGCCTGCGTGCCGAAGAGCGGCTTGATCAGGCGCTGGATCTCGCCCAGCACGACACGCATCTGCGCGCCGCGATGGTTGACGATCGGCAGCGCGGTGGCACTGCGCACGCGCTCGGGGATCGAGATCGGCCCGGGGATGCGCAGGCGATAGGGATAAGCGGCGGAAGGCGTCGTGCTCACGGGGTTCAGGCTCCGGACTGGAATGATGGCTGCGGCTGGGCCGGCCGGTTAGTGAATGACCTGCTGGATGAACTGGCGGGCGCGCTCGGTTCGCGGCGCAGAGAAGAAGGCGTCCGGCGTCCCGACTTCGGCGATGGCGCCGTTATCCATGAAGACGACCCGGTCAGCCACGGCGCGCGCAAAACCCATTTCATGGGTGACGCAGATCATCGTCATGCCGGTGCCGGCGAGCTCGATCATCACGTCCAGGACCTCCTTGACCATCTCGGGATCGAGTGCGGAAGTCGGCTCGTCGAAGAGCATGACGTCCGGTTCCATGGCGAGCGCCCGGGCGATAGCGACGCGCTGCTGCTGGCCGCCCGAGAGCTGGTTCGGGAACTTGCGGGCCTGCTGGCCGATATGGACGCGTTCGAGCAGCTCCATGGCCTGGGCTTCCGCCGCGGCGCGCGGCAGGCGCCTGAGCTTGATCGGGCCGAGCGTCAGGTTGTCGAGGATCGACAGATGCGGGAACAGGTTGAACGACTGGAAGACCATGCCGACGCGCTGCCGGATCTTCTCGATATTGTCGTCGCCCTGAGACACGGTCTCGCCGCCGACCGTGATCCTGCCACCCTCATAGTGCTCGAGGCCGTTGATGCAGCGGATCATCGTCGACTTGCCCGAGCCCGACGGGCCGCAGACCACGATGCGTTCGCCCTGCTTCACCGCAAGGTCGATGCCGCGCAGGACGTGGAACTGCGAGAACCATTTATCGACGTTCTCGAGCCGGATGATGGGATTTTCCATGATTGCAATACCCGATGCGGTCAGGCCCGGTCGGCCCGTGCGAAGCCGCCCTCGATGGCGCGGCTGTAGCAGGACAGCCCAAAGCTCATGAGCCAGAAGACCAGCCCGACGACGAAGTAACCCTCGGCCTGCGAGCCGACCCAGAGCGGGTCCGCGACGCCGGCGGAGACGATGTTGAGCAGGTCGAACAATCCGACGACCATCACCAGCGTCGTGTTCTTGAGCAGCGAGATGGTGGTGTTGACGATGCCGGGCACGACCTTCCGGATCGCCTGGGGCAGGATGATGTAGAGCATCGTGCGCCAGTAGCCGAAGCCGAGCGCCATGGCCGCCTCGTACTGCCCCTTCGGCAGCGCCTGCAGGCCTCCGCGCACCACCTCGGCCATGTAGGCAGCCTCGTAGAAGATGATGCCGACCACGGCGAGCGCGAGCGGATCAGGCTTCATGCCGGAAGGCAGGAAGAAGGGCAGCATCACGATGGCCATGAACAGCACCGTGATGAAGGGCACGCCGCGGCAGAATTCGATGAAGCCGATGCAGAACCAGCGGACCAGCGGCATCTGGCTGCGCCGCCCGAGCGCGAAGAGCGCGCCGAAGGGCAAGGAGAAGCTGATGCCGGAGACGGCAAGGATCAGCGTGAGCAGGAGCCCGCCCCATTTGTCGCTGGGCACCACCGGCAACCCGGCGACCCCGCCATGCAGCAGGACGAAGGTGACGACCGGCAGGACCACCATCATGAACAGGCCGGCATAGCCCTTCCCCGGAATGCGGGGCACCATCAGCCAGGTCAGCCCGGCGATCAGCAGGGCAAAGACGGTATCCGGGCGCCAACGTTCCAGCGGAGGGTAGAAGCCGTAGATGAACTGCGAGGCCTTGGCTGCAACGAAGCCCCAGCAGGCACCGCCCGGCACGCAATCGGCCCGGCTTGCAGCGGTCCAGGTCGCCTTGAACAGCGCCCAGGGCAGGATGGTCCAGGCGATCGCCCCGAGGATGAGGGCGACCGCGAGCGACAGCAACGCGTCGCGCCAGGAGGCGAAGATGCGCCGGCGCAGCCAGAGCGCGATCCGGGCCGGCGCACCGGCATGGGCGGCCGGGCGGCGCGGCGTATCGGAGATGAGGGCGGCTTCGGTCACCGTTCGACGATCCTGGTCATGTGGTTGAACAGGTTGATCAGCGCGCCGATCAGCAGGCTGATCGCGATATAGACGGCCATGGTCATGCCGACGATCTCGATGGCGCGGCCGGTCTGGTTGATGCTGATGCCGGTGAAGACGCCGACGAGATCGGGATAGCCGATCGCCACCGCGAGCGAGGAGCCCTTGAGGATATTGAGATACTGGTTCGACAGGGGCGGCAGCAGGACGCGCACCGCCTGCGGGATCACGATGAAGCGCAAGGTCCACCACCAGCCGAAGCCGAGCGCGGCCGCGGCTTCGCGCTGGCCCTTGCTCACGGACTCGATGCTGGCGCGTACCAGCTCGCCGATGAAGGCAGCGTTGTAGATCGCCATGGCGAAGACGAGTGCCGTCAGCTCCGGCACCAGGGCCCAGCCGCCGATGAAATTGAACCCTTTGAGCTGCGGCACGGAGACCGAGACCTGCGTGCCTGTCAGCGCGACAGTGAGGACCGGCAGGAGCACGAGCACCGCCAGCGACGGCAACCAGGCGTTCACCGAACGCCCCGTGCGCTCGGCATAGGAGGTCAGGCTGCGGAACAGGGCGAGCGCCGCAACGACTGCAATGAGGATGGCGATGACCAGGAGCCCCGGGCGATCGCTTGTCAGCGCCGGCAGGAAGACGCCGCGGTTCGAGAGATAGACCATGTCGCCGATACCGACGGCGACGCGCGGAGCGGGAAAGGCCCGGAGCGCGACATTGTACCAGATCAGGATATGGAGGAGCTGCGGCAGGTTGCGGACGAGCTCGACATAGATGCGAGCGGCGCGCGACACGGCCCAGTTGCCGGAGAGCTGCGCGATGCCGATGGCGAAGCCCAGGATCGTCGAGAGCACGATGGCGATCGCCGTCACCAGCAGCGTGTTGGTGATGCCAACGAGGAAGACCCGCCAGTAATTGTCGCTCGACGTATACGGGATCAGGTGGAACGCGATCTCGAAGCCCGCCTCCTGCCACAGGAAGTCGAACCCGAGCTTGAGGCCGCGGGCCGCGAGATTGTCGTAGAGGTTGCCGATGGCGACATGGGCCACCCAGGCCAGCGCGACCACGAGCAGCGCCTGGAAGACCCAGCCCATGACGCGGCGGCGTCCCGGCAGCGCAGTACGCTGAGATGATCGAACGGCAGGTGTGGTGGTCATTGTCCGGCTTGTCTGCGTGTGGGGAGATCGAGGCCGGCGGCTGGCGCCGGCCTCGCGCCTTTCGCTCAGCGGAGCAGCGGCGACGACATCAGGCCCTTGTTGTTCCAAAGGTTGTTGAGGCCGCGCTCGAGCTTGATCGGGCTCTTGTTGCCGAGATTGCGCTCGAACATCTCGCCGTAATTGCCGACGGCCTTGATCGCGTTGAGCGCCCAGTYATTGCCGAGCCCGAGCTTGACGCCGAAATCACCGGTCACGCCGAGCAGGCGCTGGACCTCCGGCGAGGTCGAACTCGCCTTCAGCTTCTCGACATTGGCCTGGGTGATCTCCAGCTCCTCGGCGGCGATCAGCGCATTGAGCGTCCAGCCGACGATATCCCGGAAGCGGCTATCGTCCTTGCGCACGACCGGGCCGATCGGCTCCATCGAGATCAACTCGGGCAGCACGACCCAGTCATCCGGCTTGCCGAGCTTCGACACGGCTCCGGCCAGGGCGCTCAGAACATTCGCATAGACGTCGCAACGCCCGGTTTCGAGGTTCTTCTCGTTCTGGTCGCGCGAATTGGCGGCGACCGGGGTGAACTTCAGGCCGTTCTTGCGGAAATAGTCGGCGAGGTTCAGCTCGTAATTGGAACCAGCGGAGACGCAGATCGACGCGCCATCGAGCTCCTTGGCGCTTTTGACGCCGAGCGACTTCTTCGCCAGGAAGCCCTGGCTGTCATAGAGATAGGCGCCGGGCCAGGCGACGTTCAGCTCGATATCGCGAACAAAGGTATGCGTGGCGGTGCGCGCCAGCAGATCGATGCCGCCCGACTGGAGCGTGGCGAACGCCGTCTTGATCTCGAGCGGCACGAACTTGATCTTCTCGGCATCGCCCAGCACGGCGGCGGCGACGGCACGGCAGAAATCGACCTCGAAGCCATTCCATTTCGCTGCGCTGTCGAGCGTGCTMATGCCGGTCTGCACGCCGCTGGACACGCCGCAATTGAGCAGCCCGCGCGCCTTGATCGTCTTCTGCGTGTCGCCGCTCTGGGCCGAAGCCACTGTCACGGCAGCCAGCATGCAGCCGGCAGCGAGGGTCCATTTGTTGCGCAGATATCCGAGCATTCCAATTCTCCCAGCAATTCCTACGGAGCGGTCATCGCGATCGGGGCCGCTCCGAAAACCGGGCCCCGATCTCACATAACAAGTTAATTATCAAGTTAATTATATCGGAGCGGGGAGCCGAAGAGATTGCATTCCCATTCCGATTTGATCTGGTTTGTCAGATGCTTGACTACGCGCCGGGGCTGCCGTCGCCATGACCGGGGCTGCATGGAGAGCCGACGGCTCCCCTGCCGAACGCATGCGGTGCGGCGCCCCCGCCAGCACTCCACCACTGGAGCCGAACGCCGCAAGCCGGCGCCGGCGCGACACGGCGCCGCGGGGGCCGTGGCCGCCCTCCGGGGACGCCGCCCCTTGCCCTTAGGGCAGAGGGAGCGACAGGCGTCTGCCTATTCGAAGAAGCAGCTGACGCTGCCCAGCGGGCCGTAATCGCCGGTGATGGTGTCGCCATGCCGCGCTTCCACCGGGCGAATGAAGGAGCCCGCCAGGACGATCTGGCCGGCCTCGATATGGTCGCCATAGGCGGCGAGCCGGTTCGCAAGCCAGGCGACGCCACGGGCGGGATGGTTCAGCACGCCAGCTCCGAGCCCTGTCTCCTCGACCTGGCCGTTGCGCGAGACGATGGCGCCGACCCAGCGAAGATCGACCTGGTCCGGCCGCATGGCACGGCCCCCGACGACGATGCCGGCATTGGCGGCATTGTCGGCGATCGTGTCGACGATAGTGCGGGCCTTCCCGCTCTGCGGATCGACGCGCAGAATGCGGGTATCGAGGATCTCGAGCGCCGGAGTGATGTAGTCGGTGGCATTGAGCACGTCGAAGATCCCGATATTGGGGCCCTTCAGCGGCGCCTTCATCACGAAGGCGATCTCGGCCTCGATCCGCGGCTGGATGAAGCGGTCCTTCGGCACGCTGTCGCCATCGGCGAACATCATGTCGTCGAACAGCACGCCTGAATCCGGGATGTCGATATTCAGCGCGTATTGCATCGCCTTGGAGGTCAGGCCGATCTTCCAGCCGATCACCTTTCGACCGGCGGCGATCTTGTGCTTCACCCAGGCGCCCTGGATGGAATAAGCGTCATCCATCGTCATCTGAGGATGCCTGAGCGACATCAGCCCCGTCTGGCGGCGCGTCCGTTCGGCCTCGTCGAGGCTCAGCGCCGCGGCGGCGATTTCATTGGCGTTCAGCATCGATCAGGCCTCGTCGGCAATGGTGTTGCGGAGAAGGCCGATCCCCTCGGCCTCGACCTCGACGACGTCACCGGGCTTCAGCCAGACCGGCGGCTCCAGGCGAGCCCCTGCCCCGGTCGGCGTGCCGGTGACGAGGATGTCGCCCGGCACGAGCGTGGTGAAGGTCGAGATGTAGCTGATGATCCGGCGGAAGGAGAAGACCATCCGGCTGGTCCGGTCCTCCTGGCGCAGCTCGCCGTTGACGCGGGTCGTCAGCGCGATATCGGCGATCTGCGCCTCATCGCTGAAGGGAACGAGCCATGGCCCGATGGAGCCCGAGCGGTCGAAATTCTTGCCCTGCGTGACGTTGAACTTGGCGTGCCGAACCCAGTCCCGGATCGTCCCCTCATTGCAAAGCGACAGGGCCGCGACATGGTTCAGCGCGTCGCGCTCGGCGATGCGGCGCCCCGCTTTGCCGATGACGATGACGATCTCGCCCTCATAATCGAGCTGCACGCTCTCGGGCGGGCGGATCAGCGGCTGGTCATGACCGGTGAAGGAGCGGGGAAAGCGCGGGAACAGGGAGGGATTGGCCGGGGCGGCCTGGCCATCCTTGTATTCGGCGTTGCGGTCGGGAAAATTGACGCCCACGCAGATGATCTTTTCGGGCGCGGCAATCGGAAGCTCGTAGCGGATCGCCTGGAACGGCAGATCCGGAGACAGCCCCGCCGCCGCGTCGGCAAGCTTCGCAAAGGCGCCCTCGGCTACCACCTCCTTCAGGCTCGGCCACCGAGCCGAGAAGCGGCTGGACAGGTCAATGACGCCCCCTTCCACGGCCAGGCCGTATCCGGCGCGGTTTTCAGCGGAGAAGCTGACGAATCTGGGGGCAAGCATGAATCCGGTCCTTCTGTCGCCTCGTGCCTTTGGCCGAGATCGACGTCTTCGAGAGTTGATTGCCAGGGGGATGGCGACGCGGCGGGCTGGCTTCAGCAACGGCGCAGGACCACACCGCCACGCAGGATTTATGATTATCATGTTAATTAGATAGCATGACCCGATCAAGAGGCGATCCGGCCTTATCCCCTACCCTGCCCTGACGTCCTGAGGTCGCGGCGGACATGTCGGGAAACCGCGCAGCGAAACCTGCGGTTCCGCATCGGCGCGCCATCGCTACGTGATCGATAGACGAGCAGTGGGACCACCGGTGCCCGCCCTTCACATCTGGGGAAGGCCGCCGTGACCGTTGGCGCCCATGCCGACGTCCCGTCAGCATTCCAGCCATCTCGGCGATCCGACTGACGCTTGACAGCCCGCTCGATCAAACCATAGCATATCAAATAACAAAATGATGTTTCATTATATGAAATGAAACACAGAGGGACGCTCCTTGACGCTCGATACCGACAAAGCCTCCGCCAAAGCTGTGCCTGCCGGCACAAGCACGCTCGACCTCGCCCTGCAGGCAGTCGAGTATCTGGTCCTGCAGAGCCGCCCCGTCGCACTGGCGCAGATTGCCGAGGCGCTCTCCTCCTCCAAGGCCACCATCTACCGGCATCTGGTGACGCTTCAGCGCCACGRCTTCGTCCGGGCCGGCATCAAGCTGATGGTCCTCGGCGAGGCGCTGCGACAGCGCTTCGATATCGTCTCGGCAGCACGCGAGGAGTTGATGACGCTCCGCGACCGCTCCGGCCAGGCCGTGACGCTTTGCGACGTGATCGATGAGGAATTGATCGTCCTCGAGCTGATCCAGGGCCGCACGATGATCGAATTCGCGATGCGGCCGGGCACGCGGCTCGCCTTCCACGCCAGCGCGCATGGCAAGATCTGGCTCGCCTTCGGCTCGCCGGAACGCAGTCGCACCGTTGCAGCCGGCGAGTTGAAGGCGTGGACGCCGAGCACGATCGTCTCCGGTGAGGCGCTTCTGGCGGAAATCGCACGCGTCCGCGAGTGCGGCTGGGCCACTGCGCCCGACCAGGTGATCACCGGCGTCAACACGCTGGCCGCCCCGGTCTTCGACCACCGCAAGGCGCTGGTCGGCTCGATCGCCATCGTCGGCTCCACGCAATTCATCGCGCCAGAACCCGATCCCGAACAGATCCGCGAAGTCGTCGGCGCAGCCGCACGCATCTCGCGCGGATTGACCTGGAAAGACTGAGATCATGACCTATTCCTTGGCCGTCGATATCGGCGGCACCTTCACGGACATCGTCCTGCGCGACTCCCGCGGCAGCCTCAGCGTCGACAAGACACTGACCACCCACCACGACCTGCTGGAGGGCTTCTTCCGGGGTGTCGATTCCGTGCTGGGCAAGGCCGGCATCGCGGCCGGCGCGATCGATGGTGTCGTGGTCCACGCCACCACGGTCGTCACCAACGCGCTGATCGAGCGCAAGGGGCTGCCGACGGCGCTCGTCRTCACGGAGGGCTTCCGCGACGTGCTCTCGATCCGCAACGAGCACCGCTATGACATGTACGATCCGCAGATCGAGTTCCCCGAGCCGCTGGTGACGCGCGAGCTGACCTTCGGCATCAAGGAGCGGGTCCTGGCAGACGGCACCCTCGCGCTTGCTCCGGCAGCCGAGGACATTACCGAACTCGCAGCCGAGATCCGCGCCTCCGGTGCTCGCGCCATCGCGATCTGCTTCCTCAACAGTTTCGCCAATCCTGAAAACGAGGTCGCGGTCGCGGCTGCCCTCTCTCGCGAACTCAACGACGTGTTCATCTGCACCTCGGCCGAGGTCGCGCCGCAGATCCGCGAATACCAGCGCGCCTCGACGGCGACGGTGAATGCCTACGCCATGCCGATCTCGCAGCCCTATCTCAAGCGGCTGAGCGACCGGCTGCGCGTCGAGGGTTTCGCCAACACGCCGCTGATCATGCTGTCCTCGGGCGGCGTCGTCGGCGCCGAGACAGCGGGCAAAAATCCCGTGCGCATGATCGAGAGCGGTCCGGCAGCCGGCGCCCTTGCTGCCTGCCACTATGCGGAGCTGCTCGGTATCGATCGACTGATGTCGTTCGACATGGGCGGCACCACGGCCAAGGCCTGCCTGATCGAGAACCGTACGCCGCTGATCACCGGGCTGTTCGAGGTCGACCGGCGCTACCGCTTCCGGGAAGGCAGCGGCCTGCCCGTCACGGTGCCTTCGATCGACCTGATCGAGATCGGCGCCGGCGGCGGCAGCATCGCCCATGTCGACGATCTCGGCCTGCTCAAGGTCGGGCCCGAAAGCGCGGGCTCCAATCCGGGACCTGCCTGCTACGGCCGCGGCGGCAAGAACGCGACCGTCACCGATGCAGATCTCGTGCTCGGCCTGATCGATGCCGAGAACTTCCTCGGCGGCGACATGTCGCTCGACAAGGCAGCCTGCGACGCCGCGATGGCGCGGCTCGGCGATGCGCTCGGCCTCAACGCCGTCCAGGCGGCGCGCGGCATCTACCGCATCGTCACGGAGGCCATGGCCTCGGCGGCGCGGACCCACGCCACCGATCGCGGCGTCGATTATCGCGGCCTGCCGCTCTTCGCCTTCGGGGGGGCCGGTCCGTTGCACGCCTGCGGCGTCGCGGACCTATCTGGTGCGCAGCGACCTGACGCGGGTCGACCATCTCGACTGGGGCCGCGTCGATCGTGTGCTCGGCGAGCTCGAGAGCGAGGGGCTGACGGCGCTCGGCGTATCCGGTTGCGCGGCGTCCGACGTCACGATCCTCATCGGCGCGGACATGCGCTATGTCGGCCAGCAGCACGAGGTCACGATCATCTTCGAGACCGACCCGCGCAAGAGCCGTGACAGCGCAGCGCTGACGGCACAGTTCGAGGCGGCCTATCGCACCCTCTACGGCGTCAACCCCTCGCATGTCCCGATCGAACTCGTGACCTGGCGCGTCGTGGCACGCGGTCCCCTGCCGCATTTCGACAGCCAGGCCCGGCCCCAGAACACAGCCGGTGCACCCAAGCGTCATCGTCCGGTCCATGCCTGGGAAGACGGTCAGTCGGTGCCGGTCTACGAGCGCTCCGCCCTCGCCACCGGCCAGACCATCGCCGGCCCCGCCATCATCGAGGAGCGCGAGACCACGACCGCGCTGCCCCCGGGCTGGAGCGCGACGATCGACGCGCTCGGCTGCATCGTCGCCACGAAAGGCTGAAATCCGATGGACGGAGTCGAACTCGAAATCCTCTGGTCGAACCTGATCGGTATCGTCAACGAACGCGCCAAGGCGCTGCAGCGCATCGCCTTCAGCCCGATCGTGCGCGAAGCCGGCGACCTCGCCTGCGCGCTCTTCGACCAGCGCGGACGCATGGTGGCGCAGGCCAATACCGGCACACCCGGCCATATCAACTCGCTCGCCATCGCGGGAGCCCATCTCGTGCGCCTGTTCGAAGGGCGGTGCGAACCCGGCGACGTGCTGATCACCAACGACCCCTGGCTCTCGGCCGGGCACTTCTTCGACATCACGATCCTGACGCCCATCTTCAACGGCACCAAACTGCTCGCCTATATCGGCTCGACCATCCACCACACCGATATCGGCGGCTACGGCATCGGCGCCGGTGCCCGCGACGTGCATGAGGAAGGCCTCTGGATCCCGCCGCTCAAGCTCTACGAGCGCGGCAAGCCGAGCGAGATGCTGCACGACATCATCCGCCGCAATGTGCGCACGCCCGACGCCGTCTTCGGCGACCTGTCGGCGCAGGTCTCTTCCGGCGAGGCCGCCGCCGAGCACCTGATCACGCTGTGCGAGCGCTACGGCATCGAGGACATCGAGGCCCTGTCCGACGAGATCATCGATCGCTCCGAGGAGGCGACGCGCAACGCCATCCGCAAGCTGAAGCCCGGCACCTATCATGGCGAGGCCGTCTTCGACGTTCCCGGCGGCGAGATCATCACCTTGAAGAGCGCCGTCACCGTCGATGCCGAGAGCGGTTCGATCATCGTCGACTTCGACGGTTCCTCACCGCAGACGACGACCGGCATCAACGTGGTGCTGAACTACACCCACGCCTATTCGACCTTCGCGATCCGCTCCTGCCTCAATCCGGACCTGCCGAACAACACCGGCTCGCTCGCGCCGATCGAAGTCCGCGCTCCCGTGGGCTCGATCATCAACTGCGCCTATCCTGCGCCGGTGAATGCGCGCCATGTGGTCGGCATGTACGTCCCGATGCCGATCCTGAAGGCGCTGCATCAGGTCATGCCGGAACGGGTCCTGGCGGAAGGATCAGGCGCGGTCTGGACCATTCAGATCCAGGGCCGGCGTCCGAGCGGCGAACCCTTCACCTCGTCGATGTTCAACTATTCCGGCGGCATGGGCGCGCGCGCCGGCAAGCCGGGGCCGAGCGCCACCTGCTATCCGACAGGGGTCGCGGCTGTGCCGATCGAGATCCTGGAAGCAGCGATGCCGATCGTCTTCGACCGCAAGGAACTGCGGCCGGGGTCCGGCGGCAAGGGCCGGATGCAGGGCGGGGACGGCCAGATCATCCAGTTTCACATGCGTACCGACCATGCTTGGCTGCTCAACGCGGTGCCGAGCCGGCTCGAACGCGGGCCTGACGGGATCGATGGCGGCCTGCCGGGGGCGCCCGGGCGCTTCCTCGTCAACGGCACATCCGTCAGCGAGGCGAAGAAGCTGACGATGAAGGCCGGCGACGTCGTGCTGCTGGAGACGCCCGGCGGCGGCGGCTACGGCAAGCCGGCGGCCTGAGAACTGCCATCGGGCGCAAGACCAGATCGTTGCACAAGACCAAGAAAAAGGCGGAGCCCCGCACCGGGGCGACCAGTCGAAGCCAAGGGAAACCGGGAGGACAGTTGATGAAGCAGACCCTATTTGCGGCCGGCATCGCCGCAAGCGTCGCGATGGTCGGCGCGGCGCCCGCCCGCGCGCAGGAGCCCTACAAGATCGGCGTCTCGGCAGGTCTGACCGGCTATGCCGCGACGGTCGATCGCGCCTGGCGCGACGGCGTTGAACTGGCGGCCGCGGCGGTGAACGCCAAGGGCGGCGTCATGGGCCGCAAGATCCAGGTTGTCGTCGAGGACAACCGATCCGAGCCGCAGGAGGCGGTGACCGTCTATCGGAAGATGCTGAGCTCGGACAAGGTCGACGTCTTCGTCAGCGGCTGCGTCTCGGCCGGCAATTTCGCGGCCGCCGGCCTGCTCTTGCGCGCCAAGGTGCCGATGATGCTGTGCTCGATCCTGCCGCAGCAGGCCGAGCACCTGCCCTGGGCCTTCACCACCCTGCCGCCGGCCGGCTTCGAGGTCGACAAGCGCCTGGAATACCTCAAGGAAAAGACGCAGATCCGAAAGATCGCGGTGCTGCATGACCCGACCCCCTACGCCAATCTCCAGAAGGGCGTGGCCGAGYGCAACGCGGCCAAGTACGGCCTCGAGGTCGTCTCTGTCGATCAGTACAAGCAGGACGACCCTGATCTCAGCGTCCAGATCAGCAAGGCGCGTTCGGCGGGCGCCGAAGCGATCCTGAAGATCGGGCTCGGCGGCACGACGCTGACCGCGGCCAAGAACATCAAGCAGCTCGGCGCCGACATGCTGCTGCTGACGAGCCTCGAGGACCTGGCCGTGTTCGGTCCGGTCTCCGAGGTGCTGGGCGACAAGTTCTTCTTCGTCGCCTCGCCGTCGCAGGTCTATGAGGCGCTGCCCGAGGGCACCCTCAAGACCGGCATCAAGGCCTTCCTCGAGCCCTGGCGCGAAAAATACAGGGATCGCGACCCGAACTGGGCCTCGCGCGGCTGGGACGGCGTCATGCTGACGGTCGCCGCGATCGAGAAGGCGAAGTCCTTCGAGGGCGAGAAGGTTCGCGCCGCCTATGAGGAGTTGACCGGCTTCCAGGGCACGACCGGCATCTACAATTTCCGGCCGGACCTGCATCAGGGCATCACCGAGAACCCCTTTGTGCTGGCCACCATCGAAGCCGGCAAGGTCAAGGTGGTGCAATGAGCCTCGCGGTCGCGACCAAGATAGAAGCGAGCGCTGCTCCGCCGATCCTGGCCGCGACCGGCCTCTCGGCGCGCTATGGCCATGTCGAGGCGCTGCACGGGGTCGATCTGCACATCGGCGAGGGCGAACTCGTCGCCGTGCTCGGCCCCAACGGGGCCGGCAAGTCGACGCTGCTGCGCGCGATCATGGGGCTYTCCGCCAATAGCGGCGAGGTCCGTTTCCGGGGCCAGGCGCTGTCGCGGCACGATGCAGTCGCGGTCGCTTCGCGCGGCATCGTGCTGGTGCCGGAGGGGCGCGGTCTCTTCGCCCCGATGTCCGTTGCCGACAATCTCGAACTCGGCGCCTATCGCTTGCGGGACAAGGCCGAATTCAACCGCCGGCGCGAGCGCGTGCTGACCCTGTTCCCGCGCCTGAAGGAACGGCTCGGACAGGCCGCAGGCTCCATGTCCGGCGGCGAGCAGCAGATGCTCGCCCTTGGCCGTGCGCTGATGGCCGGGCCGAAGCTGCTGCTGCTCGACGAGCCCTCGCTCGGCCTCGCGCCGCGCGTCACCGAGGAAATCCTGGAGACGCTCGGCCTCCTGAACCGCGAAGGCCTGGCGATCGTGCTGGTCGAGCAGAAGGCGCCGCTCGCGCTCGAACTTGCCAACCGCGTCTACCTGCTTTCGCTCGGGCGCATCGTCGCCGAACTCGATCCGCGTGACATCACCTCCCATGACGAACTCGCTCAGCATTACTTCGCCTGAACGGCGCCCGCTCAGGCTGGTGGGCCTGCTGCCCTGGCTCTTCGCCGGGCTCGTCGTCGGCTATGCCATGATCGTGGGCGGCTATGCCGCAACGGTCGTCGCCTTTGCGCTGATCTACGCGGTCTTCGTGACCGGGCTGAACCTGTTCATGGGCTTCGCCGCGCAGGTTTCCTTCGGGCAGAACGCCTTCGCCGCGATCGGCGGCTATATCTCCGCCGTGCTGACCGCCACCCATGGCTGGAGCCCCCTGCCCGCCATGGTGCTCGGCATCGTCGCGGCCGTGATTGCCGCCGCGATCGTCGGCTATCCCGCGCTCAGGCTGAAGGGCCATTACCTCGCGATGGGTACGCTGGCCATCGGCCTGATCACCTACGAGATCACCGTCGAATGGCAGTCGGTGACGCAGGGCTATATGGGCATCTCCGGCATCCCGCCCTTCGGGATCGGTCCCTATGAGATCACCTCCGACCGCGGCCAGCTCATCCTGCTCTCGCTGGTTGTCGCGGCTTGCGCCTTTGCGGCAGCGCGCATCCGCCGCTCGCGTTTCGGCCGAGCGCTCTCGGCTGTCGCCGGCAGCGAGGAGGCGGCGACGGCGCTCGGCATCGACGTCGCGCGCTACAAACTCGCGGCCTTCCTGCTCTCGGCCGGTTTTGCCGCGCTCGCGGGCTCGCTCTTCGTGCATGTCGTCGGCTTCGTCAGCCCCGAGGTCTTCGGGCTGCACATGGTCATCGTCACCTTCACCATGCTCTATGTCGGCGGCATCGGCACGGTCGCCGGACCTTTGGTCGGGGCGCTGATCGTCAGCCTGCTGCCGGAGACTTTTCGCGCCTTCAAGGACTATCAGGACCTCGCCTATGGCGCGGCGCTGATCCTGCTGCTGATCTATGCGCCGCGCGGCCTCGCCGGCCTCTTTGCCCCGCGGGGGCGCTCGTGAGCCGGCTTCGCCTGGACGGCGTGACGCGCCGCTTCGGCGGCCTCGTCGCAGTCGACGATGTCTCGTTCGAGGTCCCTGCCGAGGGCGTCACCGCCGTGATCGGCCCCAATGGCGCCGGCAAGACGACGCTGTTCAACCTGATCTCCGGCTTCCTGCCGCCGAGCGCAGGCCGGATCGTCTTCGAGGGCAAGGACATCACCGGCCGGCCGCCCGCGGAGATCGCCACTGCGGGACTGGTGCGGACCTTCCAGCTCGTCAAGCTGTTCGAGGATCTGAGCGTGCTCGATAACGTCAAGGTCGGGTGTCACCTGCAGGGCAAGGCCGGCCTGTTCTCGGCATTGCTGCGGCCGGCCTCTGCCCGCCGCGAGGAGGCAGCCGTCGAAGCCCGGGCGCGCGACCTCCTCGCCTTCGCCGGTCTCGCAGGGATGGCCGACGAACCGGCATCGGGCCTGCCCTATGGCCGCCAGCGCATGCTTGAACTGGCGCGCGCCATGGCGGCGGGGCCACGGCTCATCCTGCTCGACGAGCCGGCGGCCGGCCTGAATACCGAGGAATCAGCCGTGCTCTCGCGCACCATCCGGCGCATCGCCGACGAAGGCACCAGCGTGCTCCTGATCGAACACGACATGACGCTGGTGATGAATACCGCCGACCGCGTCGTCGTGGTGGATTTCGGMCGCAAGATCGCAGAGGGCACGCCGGCCGAGGTCCGCGCCGACCCGGCCGTGATCGCGGCCTATCTCGGCACCGGCAAGTCTTTCTCGAACAAGTCCTCCTCGGACAAGTCTTCCCTGAACAAGTCTTCCACCGACACGCCCGGCACGCAGGAGGCGGCCCATGGCTGACTTGTCCTATATCCCGCAAGTGCTCGTCAGCGGGCTCGGCATCGGCTGCGTCTACGGCCTGATCGGCATCGGCTTCTGCGTGATCTACAACGCCAGCGGCATCGTGAATTTCGCGCAAGGCGCCTTCGTGATGCTCGGCGGCATGATTACCCAGGTGCTGTTCGCCCGTAACGGCGTGCCGCTGCCGGTCGCCGCCCTGATCGCGATCGCAGCCGTCGCCGTGCTCGGCGTGGCGATCGAGCGCGTCGTCGTCAGGCCGCTCTGGAACCGCAAGGCGACGATGTTCGTGATGATCCTGGCGACGCTGGCCGCCCAGATCGTGATCGAGCGGCTGACGCTGATCGCAGTCGGCGACCAGCCCAAGACCCTGCCGGTCTTCACCGACCTCCCGCCGCTGATGATCGGTAGCGTCGCGATTGGCTACCAGCTGATCTGGATCGTCGGGGGATCGCTTGCGATCGTCGCAGCGCTTGCCGCCTTCTTCGGCCTGACGCGGACCGGCAAGGCCATGCGCGCCTGCTCGATCAACCGCGAGGCGGCTGCGCTGCAAGGCATCCCGGTCGCGCGCATGCTGGCACTGGCCTTCGCGCTGAGCGCGGCGCTCGGCGCCATTGCCGGCATCCTGATCACACMGACGCAGTACACCGCCTTCAATGTCGGCGTGCCCTTCGCGATCAGCGGCTTCATCGCCGCGATCGTCGGCGGCTTCGGGCGGCCTTTCGGCGCCTTTCTCGGCGGGTTGCTGCTCGGCCTGCTGCAGGCACTCGCCATCGTCGGCTTCGGCGCGGGCCTGAAGAACGTCGCGGCGCTGTCGGTGCTGCTGCTCTTCCTGTTCATCCGGCCGTCCGGCATCCTCGGCGCGGCCAAGTAGACAAGCGACGCACCCGACCGCCCGGACGGTCGCTCTTGTTCAATCGGGAGATCCACCATGGACATTCACAAGATCGACTGGAGCCAGATTCCGTGGACGCCAGTGCGTCCAGGCGTGGACCGCAAGGCCTTCTCCGGTAGTGCCGCGACAGTGGCGTTGCACCGGCTGATGCCTGGCCATGAGCCCAGGCCGCACAGCCATCCCCATGAGCAGATCGCCTATATCGTGAGTGGGACGCTGCGCTTCTTCATCGGCGGCGAAGAGCATCTCGTCGGCCCCGGCGGGCTCGTCGTGATCCCGTCCAATGTCGAGCATTGGGGCGAGGTCGTCGGCGACGAGCCCGTGCTCAATCTTGACGTCTTCACACCGCGCCGCCCGGAATACGCCTGAAACCAAGGGGTTCCAGGCCCAAGGGGGGGCGCATTCGAGGGAAAAGTCACAGCCCACGAGGGAGCCGAGGGGCTGGTCGATCGCGCGTCCGGCCGCATCCCGCCGGGTCGCGCCAGTGCCGGACGTCGGCCTCTTGGCCGAATACGGACCTAGGCAGGACGGTGCGGCGGGGCCCGATGTCGCCCATTGCGGGCAATCACGACGGGCTTATCGTCATGGCCTTGGTGGCACTCATGATGATCAGCTGGCGGTAGACTATGGCTCGCATCCCTCCGCAACATTTGACAACGGATCGCCTGGTTCTGCGCCCAACGAGCCTCGCGGATGCTGATCGCGCCTTTGAAATACAGTCGGACTGGGAGGTGACGCGCATGCTGCGAATGGCGTCGTTTCCGCCCGATCGAGCAGACATCGCGCAATGGTTCGCCGACCATCCGCGCGAATGGGCAGCGGGAGAAGCCTATCGTTTTGCGGTCGAGCTCCAGGGCAGAGCCATCGGGGTCATCGACGTCGATGAGATCTCTCAAGGCGAGGGGGAACTCGGCTATTGGTTCGAGCAGGCCAGCTGGGGCTGCGGCTATGCATCGGAAGCGGCACGAGCGGTCCTGAACTTCGCGTTTCGAACAGTCGGCCTGTCGCAGCTTCTCTCCGGACATGCCGTCGACAACGCAGCTTCGGGGCAGGTGCTTCTCAAACTCGGCTTTCGCCCACTGGACACCGTTCAGCGAAGCTCCCGCTCGAGAGGCGAGACAATCCTGCAGCGCCGCTACGTCCTGCCCGCCTCCGTAACGCTGGAGTGAGCGAGGGGCGGCCGCCCCGGGACAGCCGCGTTTCCGTGCGGTGGTCGGCGATCGCGGCACCGCCGGCATTCATTAGCACCGCTTATCTGTCCTAGTGAATCATTGAGCCTAATCGAATATCGGCCAGATCGTTAGGTTCCCCGCGAAGCTGACGCAGCAACCGAGGGGCGCATGCCGACGATCAAGACGCTATTCCTGCTTCCATCCATCCTGATCGCGACCGGTCTGCTCAGTCTGACGCCTGCGCTTTCACAATCTGCCGGGAAGCCAGAGCCTTTGGTCATTCAGGACCAGGGCAGTTTCGCGGTCGGCGGCGTGATCGCCAGCGCCCCGGGCACATTCGATGCGATGAAACCCCTGCAGCCGGCCGGGCAGACCTTCCATGGCGATCATCTCTACGCCTTCTACCAGCTGCCGGTCGCCCCGCGGAAACTCCCCATCGTGATGTGGCACGGGGCCGGGCAATTCTCGAAGACCTGGGAGACGACACCAGACGGGCGCGAAGGCTTCCAGAACATTTTCCTGCGCCGCCGTTTCGCGACCTATCTCATCGACCAGCCGCGGCGCGGCAATGCCGGCCGCAGCACGGTCGAGGCGACTATCAAGCCGACTCCCGACGAGCAGTTCTGGTTCGGCCAGTTCCGCGTCGGCATCTGGCCGACCTATTTCGACGGCGTCCAGTTCGACCGCAAGCCGGAGACGCTGAACCAGTATTTCCGTGCCATGACCCCGAACACCGGCCCGTTCGATGCAAACCTGATTTCCGATGGCGTGTCGGCGCTGTTCGCCAGGATCGGTCCCGGCATCCTGATGACGCATTCGCAGAGCGGCGGGCCAGGCTGGCTGACCGCGATCAAGAGCAAAAACGTCAAGGCGATCGTCGCCTTCGAGCCCGGCAGCGGCTTCGTCTTCCCGCAGGGCGAGCTGCCGAAGCCTGTGCCGACCGCGTTCGACACGCTTGAAGGCACGCCGGTGCCGATGTCGGACTTCATGGCACTGACCAAGCTGCCGATCATCATCTTCTACGGCGACAATATCCCGTCGAAGGCGTCCGATGTTCCGACCCAGGACGCCTGGCGTGGCCGGCTGGAGATGGCTCGGATCTGGCGCGACACCGTCAACAAGCGTGGCGGCCAAGTCACTTTGGTCCACCTGCCGGAGATCGGCATACGGGGCAACACGCATTTCCCGTTCTCGGACCTGAACAACATCGAGATTGCGGACCAGGTCTCGCGCTTCCTGGCGGACAAGCAGCTGGACTGATCACTCCCAGCACTCTCGCCGGCACGACGACGGCGCATGCCTGTCGCGGCCACTCATTCGGACAAGGAAAGCCCCACCATGAGCCCCCTCGCGCGTGCCCTGCTCGCCGCCACATGCCTGTTCGCTGCTGGCCACGCAACGACCTCCTACGCCCAACCCCAGGCGCCAGCCCCGGCCCAGCCGGCGACGCCAAAGCCGCCTTCCCGGGCGCAGCACCTGATGGGCGATATCGCGCCAAAGCTGGCCGAGCTCACCGACACTGTCCTGTTCGGCGACATCTGGGAGCGGCCAGGCCTCTCCAGGCGCGACCGCAGCCTGGTCACCGTCAGCGCTCTCATTGCCATGAACCGCCCTGATCAGTTGCGGTCCCATCTCGCCCTGGCGCGGCAGAACGGCGTGAAGGAGGAAGAGCTCGTCGAGGCGATCACGCAGCTCGCCTTCTACACGGGCTGGCCGAACGCCGTTTCGGCGGTCGCGGTTGCGCGCGACGTGTTCAAGCCGAAATGAGGCCCGGGATGGTCGTTCCAGAGCTTGCACCACCTGGTCCCGATGGAGCGAACGGTCGGCGCAGCCCCTCTGCAACGCAGGGCGTGGCCATTCCGCGACCTCCCCGGCCCTCGACGGCACGGCCGCGGCCAGAAGCAATCATGTCTCCAATGAGCAATCCAAGGACAACCCATTCATGAAGGTGCCTACGCTTCAGATCGCCCTGGCAAGCCTGTCCATGGCCGCCGTCCTCACGGTGGGCTGGCGGGTCCATGCGGAGGCCACGAGGGTGACGTTTCCCGAACTCGACACGCTGGTCCACTACACCACCGTCCGGCGCGGCAACGTCACCGAACATATCATGACGACGCCCGCGGCGATCGAGGCCGTGAAGAACCGCCAGCCAGTGCCGGCCGGAACCCATTTCGTGCTGGTCGACCATCGCGACGGCAAGCTGTTCCGCTACTTCGTGATGGAGAAGGGCCAGAACTGGGGCGCGGATTACGACGACGACCGCCGCACCGGCGACTGGCAGTTCCAGTGGTTCTGGCCGGATCGGACGATCAACACGAGCGAGAACACCGCCCGCTGCCAGTCCTGCCACCAGAGCCAGTCGGGCAGCGAATTCCTCTTCACCGGCTATCGCATCCCCCGTTTCGACGGCAAGCCGGTCGAATAGGTCCAGGGGAGCACGAAGGTGAGTTCTCTCTTCATATCCCGGCTATGGCTCGACGCTCTGGCGGCCGGCCTGCTGCTGCTCGGGTTTGCCTATTGGTGGCTTGGCAACCCCATCCATGAGATCGCGGGAACGGCGCTGTTCCTGCTCCTGATCGCCCATAACGTCTTCAACCGGCGCTGGTATGGCGCCGTCGCACGGACCCGGCACGGGCCGCGCAGCCTGTTCAACATCAGCGTCACCGTCGCGCTCCTGATCGCCATGCTGGCGCTGGTCGCGACCAGCGTGCTGATCTCGCATGCCCTTGCCGCCTATCTGCCGGCCTGGGGCGGCTTCACCATTCGGCAGATCCACACCCTTGCCGCCTACTGGGTCCTGGTGATCGTCGCGATCCATCTCGGGCTGCGCTGGCCGATGCTGATGGGCGTGGCCCGCAACCTGTTCGGCATCAGAACGCCCAGCAGGCTGCGAACGCTCCTGCTGCGGGCAGCAGCAGTGACGATCGCCGTCCACGGCGCCTGGAGTTGCATCGTCCTCGGGCTCGGAACCAGGCTTTCCATGCAGACGACACTGGATTGGTGGAATTTCGAGGAAGCGGTGGCGGGCTTCTTCATCCATTGCGCGGCTGCCGCCGGGCTGTTCATGGTCGCAACCTATTACGGCCTGAAGCTCGTCCAGCCCGGCTGGCCCATCGGCAGCAATCGCCAACGGGAATTGCCAGGCGCGGAGCCCGGTCAGGCCAGCCAGGCATGACGTAGCGCGACCGCCATCGGCTTCACCGGCGAGATCATTCCCGGTAGCGCAGGACGTCGATCAGGACGGCCAGGGCCGGCGAGACATGCCGGCGGCTCGGATAGTACAGGTGATAGCCAGGGAATGGCGGGCACCAATCCTCCAGCACGCGCACAAGGCGCCCGTCCCGGATATGCGGGATGGCCTGATCCTCTGGCAGATAGGCGAGCCCCAACCCGTCCAAGGCGGAGTTCAGCCGCATGGCGAGGCTGTTGAACACAAGCTGCCCCTCGCCGCGGACCTTGATCTCGCGGCCGTCCTTTTCCAGCCCCCAGGCAAAGAGGCCGCCATAGGTCGGCAGGCGCGACGCGATGCAGTTATGAGCGGTCAGGTCCTGAGGAGTCTCGGGAATGCCGTAGCGGGCGAAATAGTCCGGCGAGCCAATCACGGCCATGCGCATCTCCGGGCCGATGCGAACCGCGATCATGTCCTTCGCCAGTTGCTCGCCAAGGCGCACGCCGGCGTCGTAGCCAGCCGCGACGATATCGACGAGGCCATAATCGACGATGATCTCGACCGTGATGTCGGGATGATCCGGCAGGAATTTGCGCAGGGCCGGCTGCAACATGGCGACCGCCGCGTGCTCTCCGGCCGTGATGCGTACCGTTCCCGCGGGTTTACCTCGCAACTCGCCGAGCGCCGCGATCTCCGCCTCGATCTCCTCGAAGCGCGGACCGACCGTCTCCAGAAGTCTCTTGCCCGCTTCCGTGGGCGCGACGCTGCGCGTCGTACGGGTCAGCAGGCGCAGCTTCAGTCGTTCCTCGAGTGCCTTGATCGTCTGGCTCAGGGCCGATTGCGAGACGCCCAGCTTGGCCCCGGCCTTGGTGAAGCTGCGCTCCCGCGCCACCATGGCGAAGGCAGCGAGATCGTTGAAGTTCGGCTGCGCCATTGATTAGGGGACCTTATGAGCTCTTGCGGATTATAACTCCTAATCACCGCGGGCCACGCTCGCTACATACGCGCCATCAACATCGTGAGCAGAGTGTGAGGTGGACCATGCAGAAACGGACACTCGGCAAGAGCGGCCTGAGCGTGTCGGCGCTCGGTCTCGGCTGCATGGGCCTGAGTTATGGTTATGGCCAAGCCGTCGAGGGGAAAGCCGGCGTCGAGCTGATCCGCCGGGCCTTCGACCGAGGGGTGACCTTGTTCGACACCGCCGAGTCCTATGGGCCGTTCGTCAATGAGGAGCTCCTGGGTCAGGCGCTCGCGCCGATCCGCGAGCACGTCGTCATTGCGACCAAGTTCGGGTTCGACATCGACCAGAATTCCGGAGAACGGCGCCCAGGGCTGAACAGCCGGCCCGAGCATATCAGGCGCGTCGCCGAGGCGTCCCTGAAGCGACTTCGCACCGATGTCATCGATATATTCTACCAGCACCGTGTCGATCCCGAGGTTCCCATCGAGGAGGTGGCCGGCGCAGTCCGGGCCCTGGTCGCGGAAGGCAAGGTCCGCCATTTCGGGCTGTCCGAAGCCGGCGCGGCGACGATCCGCAGGGCGCATGCGGTTCATCCCGTCGCTGCCGTCCAGAGCGAATACTCGCTGTTCTATCGCGACGCGGAAGCGGAGATCTTGCCTGTGCTCGAAGAGCTCGGCATCGGTTTCGTGCCGTTCAGCCCGCTCGGCGCCGGTTTCCTGACCGGCAAGATCGACGGCAACACGACCTTCGAACCGACGGATTTCCGCAATGCAGTGCCACGCTTCTCGGTGGAAGCCCGCAAGGCCAATGCAGCCTTGGTCACGCTCATTGAGGACGTCGCCGAGGACAAGGGCGCGACGCCCGCGCAAATCGCGCTGGCCTGGCTCCTGGCGCAGAAACCGTGGATCGTTCCCATCCCCGGCACGACGAAACCTCATCGCCTCGAGGAGAACATCGCAGCGACCGCGGTGCAGTTGACCGCGGCCGATCTCCACGAGATCGATCAGGCCCTGTCGACGATGACCTTGACCGGGGAGCGTTTGCCCGCAGCCGCATTGAAGTTGACAGGACTCTAGCCCCGTCAGGCCCCGCCTCAGATCTGCGGCGTCGCGTAGAGCACTTTGCCGTTCACCTTGATCTCGACATCCTGGAGATACTGGCGGATGCCCTCCTCGTCGATCTCCAGCCCCAGCCCGACCGCGTCCGGGACGCTGATGTCGCCATTCCCGTCCCTTTCCAGGTGGTTGCGGGTGAAGGCGAGCGCGACGGGCTTTGGCATGGCCGGATACTCGCAGATGACGTGGTCCTTCAGGCCGGCATAGGGCTGGATCGAGGCCGAGAGCGCCAGATGCGAGGTGAAGCTGTGATTGACGAAGGTCACGCCCCTGGCAACGGCGTAGTCGGCCACCTCCTTGGACGGGCCGACGCCGCCGATCCGGCCGCAATCGATCTGGATATAGCCGACGCCGCCATGATCGATCAGCTGCTTCGCCATATGGACGTTATGGGCACCCTCCCCGCCCGCCAGGCGCACGGTCGAACTGCGCTTGGCCAGGGCCGCATAGGCGTCGACGGCGCTCGCCTGGAACGGCTCCTCGAACCAGAGCGCGCCTGCCTTCTCCAGCGCGGGCAGTCTTGCGGCGGCGCGCTCGACATCCTCGATGAAGATCTGGCCGGTATCGACCAGCAGGATGCCGTCTGCGCCAAGCCCTTCGCGCGCGGCGACGAAATGCTCGGCATCCGCGGCGACGCTGCCCCGCCCGATCGGCCCCCAGCCGAACTTGGCGGCCCGGAAGTTGCGCGCTCTCGCATCGCGGGCGCGCGCCAGCGTCTCCTGCGGCGTGTCGCCGAACAGCACCGAGGCATAGGGCGTCTTGGGGTGGCTGCGCTCATAGCCGAGCAGGCGCCAAACGGGCTCTCCGCGCAGCTTGCCGAGCACATCCCACAACGCCATTTCGACGCCCGACAAGGTGTGCGGCGCCTGCAGCAGGTCCATCGAGTTATAGGCGACGTCAGCCGAGATCTGCGCGATATCGGCCGGGCTTTCGAGCGGCTTGCCGAGAACGGAATCGGCGACGGGGCGGCAGACCCCATGCGACATCGGGCAGATGAAGGCTGCGATCGAGGGCAACGGGGCTGCCTCGCACTCGCCCCAGCCGATCTGGCCGCCGGCGGCTACCCGCACCAGCAGGGCATCCTGGCTGCCATCGGCCTCGTCCGTCACCACGGGCATGGACAGGTAGAAGAAATCGACTGCATCGATCGTCGGCACGGGCTTGTCCTTCACAGCGTGTAGATGACGGGGTTCGGCGCGAAGGCCGCATCGGCCTCGAGCGGATACATCGGCCGGGCGCAGATGCTGTGCCCGAGGCTTTTCAGATTGGCCGAGGTCGCACCGGGCGCATCGATGTTGAAATTATGCTCGCACCATTGCTCGAACATGTGGTGCTCGGTATGGGGCGACTTGACCACGACGAGGTCGAAATCCTGCGGGTTCAGGCCGTTGGCGTAATACATCGCCCGGTCGAACAGGCTAACCGAATGGCTCATGACCACGATCGTGAACGGGCCCAAGGTCAGCACCGCCGTCGGGCCTGCCGCAAGCGGCGCCTTCATCGTTTCCAGCAGCGCTTCGCCATCCGAGAGCAGCTTGACCTTGGCCTCGACCTGCATCGGCGTGAAGCGGGCGGGGTCGATGGCGCCACCCAGCGCAACGCTGATCGTCGCGCCGACGCCGGCCTTGTGCGCGGCTGCGGCCGCCCCGGCATCGACCAATGGCGCCAGGACCCTGCCGCCGTAGCCGGCCGCGTACAAAGCCGCGATGATGGCGTTGCTGTCCCCCGACGCGCCCGAGGAGGTGGCGTCGGCCGCATCGGTGAAGATCAGCGGCCCTGCCATCGTCTGGGATTGGGCGATGGCGCGCTCGAGCCCGATCAGCTTGCCCTGCATCCGGAAGCGTTGCGGCCAGAATTCCTCGGCGAGGCGAAGCGCCTCGCGTTCAGCCGTGGCCGCGTCACCGTCGGTCAGGATCAGGACCTGCGAGCACAGTTCCGGCACATCGGTGAAGGGATTGCCGATCATGATGCCGGCGGCCAGCGCCCTGCCCTCCTCCTCGAGACGCCGGCAGTCGCGCAGGAGATCGCCATAGCAGCCGGTCTTGGTGATGAGCTCGTCGCCGCGGACCAGCGTCGGCATGACGACGCGTGCGGCGACAGGGCGAAGCCCGCCCTCCATCAGGCGCAGCAGCAGCGCGGCGGCGCGGCGCCCGGTATCGGCGAAATCGACATGCGGATAGGTCCAGTAGATCGCGAAGCCGTTGACCTGCCGCAGCATGCGATCGGTCAGGATGCCATGCAGGTCGAGCGAGATGACAATCGGCATGTCCGGCCCGACGCGCTTGCGCAGCGCCTCGAGCAGGTAGCCCTCCGGGTCGAGTTCGCCCTCGGCTGCCATCGCGCCGTGCAAGCAGATATAAATGCCGTCGATGCCGTCGAGACGCGCGAAGACGGCGTCGAGGAACTCCTGCGACAGGCGCTTCCAGCCTTCGGCGGAAAGCAGGCCGGCGCTGCCAGCGCGGGCGCCGATGGTCGGCACCACGGTGATGTCACCGCGCGCCTCGAACACGGCCAGCGCGCCACCGATCTCCTGGTTGGTGCCGCGCTGCTCATAGAGCGCGTCCCCCCGCCTGATGTGGAAATTGCCGTAGCCCGACGGCAGCGGATTGAACGACGAGATCTCCTGCTTGCATTCGGCGATGAGGATGCGTTTCACGTCTGGTCTCCGGTTTATCGCTCGGGCGCGGCTCTCCGCGCCGGCCTTCGGGATGGCGGTGGCTACATGGTCGAACGCGGATCGAGGGCGTCGCGCAGACCGTCGCCGAGCAGGTTGAGGCCGAGCACGGACAGGACGATCGCAAGCCCCGGGRAGATCGTGATCCACGGCGCCTCGCGCATGAAATCGCGGCCCTGGGCGATGATCGCGCCGAAGGAGGGTGCCGGCGGTGGCGGTCCGGCGCCGACAAAGGAGAGCGCGGCTTCGGCCAGGATGGCGACGGCGAAGACATAGGTCAGCCGGACGATCAGCGGCCCCATGGCGTTGACCAGCACATGCCGGAACAGGATCGACAATTCGCCCGCGCCGAGCGAGCGGGCGGCCTCGACATAGTCGAGTTCGCGCGCGACCAGCACCGAAGCGCGGACGATACGGGCCGTGTGAGGCATGGTGGCGATCGACAGGGCGATCACGACATTGGTCAGCGAGGCGCCGAGCACCGCGCTGACCACCATGGCGAGCACGATGGAGGGGAACGCCATCAGCGCATCCATCAGCCGCATGATCGGGTTGTCGAAGCGCGGGAAGAACCCTGCGACCGCGCCGATCACGGTTCCGAAGAGGCCGGTGAGAAGGACCGTCGCCGCCCCGATGCTGAGCGAGATCCGGGCCCCGACCATGACGCGGGAGAGGATGTCGCGGCCGAAATGGTCGGTGCCGAACCAGTGCGTCGCGTTGGGCGGCGTCAGGCGCATGCGGGCATTGCTGCGCAGCGGATCGAAGGGCGCGAGCAGATCGGCCAGCAGCGCGACCAGGACGATGGCGAGCACGATCGCGGCCCCGATCTGGAAGGAGCGGCTGCGGGCGAGCCGGCGAAGGCTTGCCTGCCGCGGGCTCAGGGCCGGTTTATGAAAGGCGATCGTCATGGTCAGGACAGCCTCACCCGCGGGTCGACGACTGCGTAGAGGAGATCGACGATCAGATTGATCAGGAGATAGACCACCGCCAGGAAAAGCAGGCCGCCCTGGAGCACGGGAAAGTCGCGGGAGGCGATGGCGCCGACGATCAGCCGGCCGATGCCCGGAATCGAGAAGACCTGCTCGATGATGACGGTGCCGCCGAGCAGCGCGCCGGCGACGATGCCGATCACGGTCAGGATCGGGATCATGGCGTTGGGCAGGCCGTGGCGCACCACGATGTAGAAGCGCGACAGGCCCTTGGCATTGGCCGTGCGGACGAAATCCTGGTTCAGCGTTTCCAGCATCGAGGCGCGCGCCATGCGGGCGATGAAGCCGACCTGCACGAGCCCGAGCGTGAAGGCGGGAAGGATGACCGTCTTGAGCCAGCCGAGCGGGTCGGTGCCGAAAGCGGTAAAACCGCCGCTCGGCAGCCAGCCGAGCGAGACGGCGAAGACCAGAACCATCACCAGCCCCAGCCAGAAATCGGGGACGGAGAGGCCGAGCAGCGCCGTCGTCATGAAAAGCTGGTCCGGCCAGCGATTATGGAAGACGGCGGCAGCCACTCCGGCGGGCACGCCGAGCGCAATCGCGATGGCGAGTGCAAAACTGGCGAGCGAGAGCGTCACGGGCAGCCGCTCCAGCAAGGCGCCGGCGACGGAGCGGTTCAGCAGCACGGATTGCCCGAGATCGCCGCTGAGGACGCGCCCATACCATTCCGCCATCTGCAGCGGCAGCGCCTTGTCCAGTCCGAGCGCGGTGCGCAGCGCCGCGACCTGCTCGGGCGTGGCCGAGGCGTCGAGGAAGGCGGCCGCCGTATCGCCCGGAACCAGCCAGATCAGGGCGAAGGACATCAGCGAGACCAGTGCGAGCACCAGGATCGCGCTGGCGATCCGCCGGATCATAAAGCTTGCCATCAGTTGTTCCGCTTCGAGAAGGCGCAGCCGCGCAGCCCGCCAGCGGCGGGCCGGCATATAGCGGGCCGATCTGCGGGCGCGCTGTCTGACGCGCCCGCAGGCTGGCGTCAGCGCTCGAGCCAGACACCCCACATGCGCGGGATGCGGTAGGGCTTGAAGTTCTTCAGCTTGGCAGTGCTGATCTGGAAGACGCCGTAATTGCCGGCCTTCATGGCGACCGCGTTGTCGTACATATGGGTCTGGAAGCGGTCGAACAGCGCCTTGCGCTTCGCCTCGTCCATCTCGCTGCCGAGCGACGCCGCCAGCTCGTCGATGACGGGGTCCTTGGCCTGCTGCGAGAGACCGTTGACCCAGGGCGCCATGACGGAGGCCGGCCCTTCGAAGGGCTCGATGCCGAAGCCGTGGGTCCAGAAGGTCCAGCCCTGCGGGGTGAAGCCGATCTTCGAGACCGTCGGCCAGTCGGCGATCGAGATATCGACATTGATGCCGATCTCCTTCAGCCGTTCCTGCAGCACGGTTGCGGTGTCGACATTGGCCCGCAGGTTGTCGACGATGAAGGTGGTCTTGCCGCCCTTGTAGGAGGATTTTGCCAGGAGCGCCTTGGCCTCAGCCAGATCGGCCTTGTTGTACTTGGCGCTGCCGGCCGTGCTGTAGAACGGCGCGCCGGGATAGAGCCAGCTCGGGTCGATCTGGTTGATGTCGGAATAGGCGATGCTCATGATGTCGTCCATGTTCAACGCGGCCTGGACGGCGAGCCGGAAATTCTTGTCGTTGCCCGGCGCCTCGGCATGGTTGAACTTGATCACCTGCAGGCCGAAGGGCACCACCTTGTGGATCGCGAAGCGCGGATCGCTGCCGAGGCGCTTGGCGGTCGGCCCATCCGCGGTTTCGTTGAACTGGATCTGACCGGATTCGAGCGCTGCGGTGCGAGCGCCGCCCTCCGGCATGAAGCGGAAGGTCACGGTGTCGAGGAAGGCTTCCTTCTTGCCRGCAAAACCATCGCGGCCCGTACCGTTGGGATTGGGCACATAGCCGTCGAAGCGCGCGAGCTTCACATGGCTGTCGGGCTTGTACTCCACGAATTTATAGGGGCCGGTGCCGATGATCTCGATCTTGCCGGCCTCTTTCGCGGCTTCGCTCGCCGGATAGATCGCCAGCGGCGCCCGCGGCGAGGACAGGTTGTCGAGGAATGTCGCCTGCACCTGCTTCAGCGTGATGGTGACTTCATGCGGGCCGGTCGCCTTGATGCTGTCGATGGCCGAAACCAGGGCCAGCGAGGCGCCGATCTTGCGGTAGCGTTCGAGCGAGGCGACGACGTCATTGGCGTCGAGCTCCTTGCCGTTATGGAACTTCACGCCCTTGCGGATCGGGAAGACATAGGTCTTGCCGTCGGGCGAGATGGTGACGCCCTCGGCCAGCTCCGGCACCGGCTTGGCGTTCTCGTCGCGGGCATAGAGCGTCTCGAAGATATGCAGGGTGACATTGCGCGAGGCCTGCGCCGAGGTGATCTGCGCATCGAGCGAAGGCGGCGCCTGGCTGATGCCGATGACGACGTCCCCGCCCTTCTGCTGGGCGGAGGCTCCGGCCTGCATCGACAGGAGCATGGTTGCTGCAAGCGCGTGGCCGAGAATGCTGTGCTTTTTCATGCCTGATCTCCCCTTTTTGATTATTCAGGACGTCACTGGGCAGCGCGGGTCTCGTCGTAATCCTCCATCACCACGGCCACGGCGTCGCCACGCTGGACGCGGCCCGGACCGGCCGACATCCACAGGACGCCGTCGAGCTGGTAGCGAATTTCGATCGGTGGCCGGTCGACATCCTCGACGAAATGCAGCAGCCCGGCGAGTTCGCCGGCCCGGCAGATGTCACCGACGACATTCTTCGGCTCGAACAGCCCGCCCGATGGCGCAAAGCTGTACCCGGCGGCGTTGCGGACCATCATGTGGCGGGTGCCTTGCGCCCCATCGCGCTGGCGCGTATCGGGGCTGCCCTCCATCAGCTTGAAATGCTTGAGAATGTTGAGCAGCGCACGGTCGGCGATGCGCACGCCCTCGACATTGACGCGCCCCCAGCCGCCGAGCTCGGTGCCGAGCGAGAGGATGCCCCGGCGCTCGACCGAGGATGTCAGCGTCGCGCCCTCGTCGACGCCCCAGAACACGACATTATAGGGCGCACCGAAGGCCGCGGCCGCCGCCATGGTGCGCTCCCGGAGCCCGGCATCGGCGACGTAATGCATGTTCGTCGACAGAGCTGAATCGCCGGAATGGCCGGCCGTGTGAAGGTCGACGGAGATATCGACATGCGGCAGCAGCACCGCATCGACGAAATGCGCCAGCATCTCCGAGAAGGTCCCGCGCGGATTGCCGGGGAAGCAGCGGTTCATGTCGCGGTTATCGACCGGCGACAGCCGCGTGTCGTTCATCACGGCCGGGATGTTCAGCGCCGGTATCATGATGACGCGCCCCTGGATCGCGCCAGCATCCAGGCTGCGCGCGAGCCGGGAGATGGCGATCGGACCCTCATACTCGTCGCCATGGACGCCGCCTGTAAACAGCACGGTCGGCCCAGTGCCGTTGCGCACGGAGATGATCGGGATCTCGACCGTGCCCCAGCCGGAGGTGTTTCGCGAGAGCGGCGCCTTCAGGTAGCCGGCCTGGCGGCCTGGCGCATCCAGATCGATTTCGCAGCGAATGCGGCTCTCGGCAACGGTGACCATCCCTACCCCCTCCTTGCTCTTGTGATCGTATGATCGTATACGATTCTACGATTAGTCAAGTGAGGCCGCCGCAGGGCGAGGCAAGTGCAGCAGACGAAGATGCAGCAGACAAAAACCAATGCGAGGGCGGAGGCGCCAAGGCCGGTATCGCGCGGCACGGGCTGGCTGCCGCTGCAGCCGCAGACCCTGGTCGACCAGGCGATCGAGGCCATCATCGCCGGCGCGGCCGCCGGCCTGATCCTGCCCGGGGACCGGATCGTCGAGGCCGAACTCGCCCGCAAGCTCGGCGTCAGCCGCGTGCCGGTGCGCGAGGCGCTGCGGCTGCTGGAGAGCCAGGGCGTCGTCGTCAACGAGCCCTACAAGGGCATCCGGCTGCGCCCGGTGACGAATGGAAGGGTTGCCGACCTCATCGAAACCCGCATCGCGCTCGAAGCCAGCGCGATGGGGCGGGCGACCGCGGCCGGGCGCAATCGCGGCCACCATCTCGACCCGCTGCGCAAGGCGGTTGCGGAAATGGAGCTGATGGCGGCCCGCCACGATGCCTATGGCGTCGCCGCGGCCGACACGCTGTTCCACCGCGCGCTCTGCGAACTCGGCGGCAACAGCGTGACGCTCGATCTCTGGGAGACGCTGTCGCGGCAATTCACCATCATTTTCGGCCTGGCGACCTTCGGCAAACCGATGCTCGGT